>NZ_DJTK01000035.1:99949-160346 GCF_002438225.1 Pseudomonas sp. UBA6310
TGCTCTACCAACTGAGCTAACGACCCAAAAGGTGGTCGGGGTAGGGGGATTCGAACTCCCGACATCCTGCTCCCAAAGCAGGCGCGCTACCGGGCTGCGCTATACCCCGATCTGGAAGAAGTTGGCTCCGCGACCTGGACTCGAACCAGGGACCCAATGATTAACAGTCATTTGCTCTACCGACTGAGCTATCGCGGAACTACGAGCTTCCAATCTCTTTTACGGTGCCGGTGAGCCGGAATCCCGTATCAGAGGCGCGCCATTTTACGTTTCCCGAAGCGCCTGTCAACCCTTAAAATTCTTCCTGAGACAATGTCTTGCAGTCGGCGGGGTGGCTGCTATATCTGTGCTGAAGATCACCGTGTGGAGTGCGCTCGTCAGTCGGGCACCGGCAACTTGATGATGGACGAACGCGACTCACCCATGTCCCCCTCCGCCCACGGCACGCTCGCCAGTCGCGTCATCCAGCCGCGTTTCAGCGAGCTGGTGCAGCGCTGTCGCAGACGGGTGATGAACGCCCTCGCCGAACACCTCACCGCGACCTTCGGGCAGGTCGACGACACCCTCTTCGAGTGCGCCGAGAAGGCCGAGAACAATCAGGTCCAGGCGCTGTTCTTCGACAGCATGCGCGACATCCGCCGGTTGCGGCCGCTGATCGAGCGGACCTATCACCAGCAGATCGCCCGTCAGTTCTCCGATTTCCTCCAGGGAAAACCGTCCGCCACGAACGACGACGCGCTCGAGGCCGACGACCTGCGCCTGGTGCAGAACGAGGATTACGAGGAGACCCTGCAGATCATCAACATGGTCAGCCGGGTGAAGGCCCGCTGCGCGCAGAGCCTGTTCGCGCTGGATCGTCGGCTGGCCCTGCTGAACAACGGCCAGAAGCTCGACGAGGACGGCAACCCCTTCGGTCCGCACGCGATCGCCCAGGCGTTCCGCGAGGCCTTGCAGCCGACGCCGTTGCCGCTGCGGATACGGATCATCCTCTACATGCTCTTCGACCGGCATCTCATGCAGAACCTCGACGGTCTCTACGAGGCGCTCAATCGCGAGCTGATCGACGCCGGCATCCTCCCCAACATGAAATACCAGGCGCAGCCGCGGGTCGAGGCCACGCGCGCCGCCGACGCGCCGTCCTTCGCCGGATCGCCGGATGCCCGCTCGGGCTATTCCGACGGCCACGTTCCATCGGCCGAGCAGGCCGAGCGGCTGTTCGACGGGCTCACCCAGCTGTTCATCGCGCTGCGCAAGCGTGAGGGCACGACCCTGCTCGGCGGCAGGCGCAGCATCGCCAGTTACGCGCCGCCCACCGCCACGCGCACCTTCGAGGCGCGCGAATTGCTGGAGGCGCTGAACCAGTTGCAGAAGCAGGCCGCCGAGGATTTCGCCCGGCGCATGCAACGGCCGCAGCAGGTCGACGGCGTGAAAGCCGACCTGCACCGTCAGCTCGAGTCGCGCAGCGCTGCGGCGGACCCGCGGCGGATTTCCGACCAGGAAGCCGACGTGATCGATCTGGTCGGCATGCTCTTCGACTTCATCCTCGATGACGGCGATCTGCCGGATGCCTGCAAGACCGCGCTGTCGCACCTGCATACGCCCTATCTGCGGGTGGCGATGCAGGACAAGGCGCTCTTCACCCAGTACAACCACCCGGCCCGTTTGCTGCTCAATGCCATGGCGCGCGCCGGAGTGCTGTACGACGCCGAGGGCGAGGAGCGCGAACTGCTGGCGAAGATCCAGTGGGTGGTCGAGCGGGTGATCCAGGGTTTCACCGGCGATCTGGCGCTGTTCGAAACGCTGCTGGAGGAGTTCAACGAGTTCGTCGCTACCCTCAGGCACCGCGTCGAACTGCGTGAAAAGCGCTCCATCGAGGCGGCCAAGGGCCGTGACCGCCTGCTCGATGCGCGGCAGAAGGCCGGCGCCGCGATCGCCGAGGCGCTGCGCGGGCCGAGCCTGCCGAAGATCATCCAGGATTTCCTCGAGCTGACCTGGACCGACGTGCTGGTATTCGTACAGCTTCGTCATGGCGAGGGCAGCGCCGAATGGAACCGCTCGCTGGAACTGGCCGGGCAACTGGCCTGGAGCGGCAGGCCCCAGGACGCCGCTGGCATCGACGCGTTGCACCGCCTGCGCGCCGGCATGCTCGACGATGTGCGCAAGGGCCTCGAATTGCTCGGCGGCTACCACGAGGACGGTATCGCCCGGCTGTTGCGGGACATCGTCGCCAGCCAGGACGCCGTGCAGGCCAAGCGCCCCGAACGGGTGGAGCCTCTCGCGCCGTCGCTGATCGAAAGCCCGCTGGCGAACATGCTCGGCGAGGACGCGGTGTTGCTGGCGGACAGCCGCGCCGCCAAGCCGCCCCGCACGCCGCGCCTGGAAGCGCTGATCCGCCAGTTGCAAGCGCTGGAGTTCGGCACCTGGTTCGACTTCGTCGAGGGCACGCAGCGGCGCCGGCTCAAGCTGTCCTGGTTCAGCCCGACGACGAACAACTACATGTTCGTCGACCAGTTGGGCCAGCGCGCCGCGATTCGCCCGCTGGAAGACCTCGCCGAGGAGATGGACCGCGGCCTGGCGCGCATCGTCATCGAGGAACGCAGCCTGCCTCTGGTGGATCGCGCGATGAACGCGATCTATCGCGCCCTGCAGCGTGTCAGCGGACGCTCCACCCACCCAGGAAACGACCATGGATAGCGAGCGTCGCCAGTACGATCGATACCGCCCCACACTCACTCTGGAAGTCTTCGACCGTCACGGCGGCCAGCGCCTGGGACGCATCGTCGACCTGTCCCGCGATGGCTTCATGCTTGTCACCGAACAGCTGCTGGCCGTCGATTCCGTCTGGGAGTGCCGGCTGACGGCGGCCAGCGGCGAGGTCCGCGAGGTGAGCTTCGGCGCCGACTGCCTGTGGGCCCGGCCGGGCACCGACGAACACCACGGCTGGGCGGGGTTCCACATCATCGACATGGCCGAGGATCAGGCGGCGCGGTTGGAGCTTCTGCTGCAGGCGCTCTGAGCGAAAAAAACCTCCCTCCCGGCAAGCGGAAGAGAGGTTTCGTACGGCCTGTGCCCGATCAGATAAAGACGATCTCGTCGTTTTCCACGCGCGCCTTGACGGTATCGCCCGGTGCGAACTTGCCGGCAAGGATTTGCTGCGCCAGCGGGTTCTCGATCCAGCGCTGGATCGCGCGTTTCAGTGGACGTGCGCCGTATACCGGGTCGTAACCGACCGACACCAGCTTGTCCAGCGCCTCGTCGGTGAGCTCGAAGGTCAGGTCGCGCTCGGCCAGGCGCTGACGCAGCCGGCCCAGCTGGATCTCGGCGATGCCGGCGATCTGCTCGCGGCCCAGCGGCTCGAACACCACCACCTCGTCGATGCGGTTGACGAATTCCGGACGGAAGTGGTTGCCCACCGCGTCCATGACCGCCGCGCGCTGCGCCTCGCGGTCGCCGACCAGTTCCTGGATCTGCGCCGAACCGAGGTTCGAGGTCATCACGATCACCGTATTGCGGAAATCCACCGTGCGCCCGTGGCTGTCGGTCAGGCGGCCGTCCTCGAGCACCTGAAGGAGGATGTTGAAGACGTCTGGATGGGCCTTCTCGACTTCGTCAAGCAGCAGCACGGAGTAGGGTTTGCGCCGCACCGCCTCGGTCAGGTAGCCGCCTTCCTCGTAGCCGACGTAGCCCGGAGGCGCGCCGATCAGCCGTGCCACGGAGTGTTTCTCCATGAACTCGGACATGTCGATGCGCACCATGGCGTCCTCGGTGTCGAAGAGGAACTCCGCCAGCGCCTTGCACAGCTCGGTCTTGCCGACCCCGGTCGGGCCGAGGAAGAGGAACGAGCCGCTCGGCCGGTTCGGATCGGCGAGGCCGGCGCGCGAGCGGCGCACGGCGTTCGCCACCGCCACCACGGCTTCGTGCTGGCCGATCACGCGGGTGTGCAGCATGTCTTCCATGCGCAGCAGCTTGTCGCGCTCGCCTTCAAGCATCTTGCTCACCGGGATGCCGGTCCACTTGGAAACCACTTCGGCGATTTCCTCCTCGGTGACCTTGTTGCGCAGCAGCTGGTTTTCCGATTTGCCGTGCTGGTCGACCATCTGCAGGCTGCGCTCCAGGTCCGGAATCACGCCGTACTGCAGTTCGGCCATGCGGTTGAGGTCGCCCTTGCGCCGCGCGGCCTCGAGTTCCTGCTTGGACTGCTCGATGCGTTGCTGGATCTGCGCCGAACCCTGCACTTCGGCCTTCTCCGACTTCCAGATTTCCTCGAGGTCGGCGTATTCCTTCTCCAGCTTGGCGATTTCTTCCTCGAGCTTGACGAAGCGCTTCTGGGTCGCCTCGTCCTCTTCCTTGCGCAGCGCCTGGCGCTCGATCTTCAGCTGGATCAACCGGCGGTCGAGCTTGTCCAGCGCCTCGGGCTTGGAGTCGATCTCCATGCGGATGCGGCTGGCCGCTTCGTCGATCAGGTCGATGGCCTTGTCCGGCAACTGGCGGTCGGTGATGTAGCGGTGGCTCAGCTTGGCCGCGGCGATGATCGCGCCGTCGCTGATGGTCACCCCATGGTGCACCTCGTAGCGCTCCTTGAGGCCGCGCAGGATGGCGATGGTGTCTTCCTCGCTCGGCTCGTCTACCTGGACCTTCTGGAAGCGCCGCTCCAGCGCCGCGTCCTTCTCGATGTACTGGCGGTACTCGTCCAGCGTGGTGGCGCCGACGCAGTGCAGCTCGCCGCGTGCGAGTGCCGGCTTGAGCATGTTGCCGGCGTCCATCGCGCCATCCGCCTTGCCGGCGCCGACCATGGTGTGCAGTTCGTCGATGAACAGGATCACCCGGCCTTCCTGCTTCGACAGCTCGTTGAGCAGCGACTTCAGGCGCTCCTCGAATTCGCCGCGGAACTTGGCGCCGGCAATCAGCGAGCCCATGTCCAGCGACAGCAGGCGTTTGTCCTTCAGGCCGTCCGGCACTTCGCCGTTGACGATGCGCTGGGCAAGCCCCTCGGCGATGGCGGTCTTGCCGACGCCGGGCTCGCCGATCAGCACCGGGTTGTTCTTGGTGCGCCGCTGCAGGACCTGGATGGTCCGGCGGATTTCGTCGTCACGGCCGATCACCGGGTCGAGCTTGCCTTCCTCGGCGCGCTTGGTCAGGTCGACGGTGTACTTGTCCAGCGCCTGGCGCGATTCCTCGGCGTTGGGGTCATTCACCGCCTCGCCGCCGCGCAGGTTGTTCACCGCGTTCTCGAGGGCCTTCTTCGACACGCCCTGGCTGAGCAGCAGCTTGCCCAGGCGGGTGTTGTCGTCCATCGCCGCGAGCAGCACCAGCTCGCTGGAGATGAACTGGTCGCCCTTCTGCTGGGCGAGGCGATCGGCCTGGTTGAGCAGGCGCGCCAGGTCCTGGGACAGGTTGACGTCGCCGGTGGGGTTCTGGATTTTCGGCAGTTGGTCCAGTTCCTTGGTCATCGCCTGCTTGAAGGCGTTGGTGTCGAAACCGACCTGGCGCAGCAGCGGCTTGATCGAGCCGCCCTGCTGGTCGAGCAGCGCCTGCATCAGGTGCAAGGGCTCGATGGCCGGATGGTCGAGGCCGACAGCGATGGACTGGGCGTCGGAAAGGGCAAGTTGCAGCTTGCTGGTCAAACGATCGATACGCATGGAATCACCTCGGTTGGCGCAGGCCGGTGCGACGAACTGCACCTCGAACGAAAGCCTGCGGGATGCAGCTTAGATGAGGTCGAACGGCCGGGATTCAAGCGTGACGTGATTGACGCAGGTCAGCCGGAGGCTGGGTGCGGCGAGGGACGCCGCTGGCGGGGCGATCCCCGCGTGGCGCACGCGGGGATCCTTGGTGGGTTTCAGTGATGTTCGCGGGTGGCGCGGAAGCGAATCTCCGGCCAGCGCTCTTCCATCAGGCTGAGGTTGACGCGGGTCGGCGCCAGGTAGGTGAGGTGGCCGCCACCGTCGATGGCGATGTTCTCGAAGGCCTTGACCTTGAAGTCCTCGAGCTTCTTCTTGTCGTCGCACTCGATCCAGCGCGCCGACCAGACGTTGATCGCCTCGTAGGCGCACTCGACCTTGTATTCGCCCTTGAGCCGGCTGGCGACCACGTCGAACTGCAGCACACCGACCGCGCCGAGGATGATGTCGTTGCTGCGCTCGGGGAAGAACACCTGGGTGGCGCCTTCTTCGGCGAGTTCCTGCAGGCCCTGGCGCAATTGCTTGGATTTCAGCGGGTCCTTCAGGCGCACGCGGCGGAACAGTTCCGGGGCGAAGTGCGGGATGCCGGTGAAGCCCAGCGCTTCGCCTTCGCTGAAGGTGTCGCCGATCTGGATGGTGCCGTGGTTGTGCAGGCCGATGATGTCGCCGGCATAGGCTTCTTCGAGCATCTCGCGTTCGGAGGAGAAGAAGGTCAGCGCATCGGCGATCTTCAGGTCCTTCTTCGTGCGCACGTGGCGCAGCTTCATGCCTTGCTCGTACTTGCCCGAGCAGATGCGCATGAAGGCGATGCGGTCGCGGTGCTTGGGGTCCATGTTCGCCTGGATCTTGAACACGAAGCCGCTGAATTTTTCCTCGGTCGGCTGCACCACCCGCTCGTGGGCGGCCCGCGGCAGCGGGCGTGGCGCCCAGTCGACCACCGCGTCGAGCACCTGGTCGACGCCGAAGTTGCCCAGCGCGGTGCCGAAGAACACCGGGGTCAGCTTGCCGTCGAGGAATTCCTGCTGGTCGAATTCGTGGCAGGCACCCTGCACCAGCTCCAGCTGTTCGACGAAGCGCTCGTACTCGTCGCCCAGGTGCGCGCGGGCCTCGGCCGAATCCAGCTGTTCGATCACCTTGGTCTCGGTGCGCTCGTGCCCGTGGCCCGGCGTGTAGACGATGATGCGGTCTTCGGAGAGGTGGTAGACCCCCTTGAAGTCGCGGTACGAACCGATTGGCCAGGTGATCGGCGCGGCCTTGATCTTGAGCACCGCCTCGATCTCGTCGAGCAGTTCGATGGGGTCGCGGATGTCGCGGTCGAGCTTGTTGACGAAGCTGACGATGGGCGTGTCGCGCAGGCGGCAGACGTCCATCAGGGCGATGGTCCGCGGTTCGACGCCTTTACCGCCGTCGAGCACCATCAGCGCCGAGTCCACCGCGGTCAGGGTGCGGTAGGTGTCTTCGGAGAAGTCCTCGTGGCCGGGGGTGTCGAGCAGGTTGATCATGTGCTCGCGGTAGGGGAACTGCATCACCGAGGTGGTGATGGAGATACCGCGCTGCTTCTCCATTTCCATCCAGTCGGAGGTCGCGTGGCGGTCGGACTTGCGCGACTTCACCGTGCCGGCCACGGCGATGGCCTTGCCCATCAGCAGGAGTTTCTCGGTGATGGTGGTCTTGCCGGCGTCCGGGTGGGAAATGATGGCGAACGTGCGGCGTTTGGCGACTTCGGCGGCCTGGTTGGTCATGCAAGAACCTGGGTGCAGAGCGATAAAAGAGGGCGCGAAGTATACAGGAGCGCGCCCCCCGGTTGTCGCCGGCCGCGACGAACATCCTGGGGCGACTGCCAGGGCGGCTACTGCGTCTCCAGCGCCGCCGCCAGGCTGAAACCGATCATCAGCGACCAGGGCATGCGCTCGACGCCGGTGGCCACCGGGGCGAACAGGCGCACGCGGTCGTTGCCTTCCAGGCAGACGTACGGCTTGCCGTTCTTCACCGCCTGGCGCGCCTCGGCGTTCAGGTCGTCGGCGGACTTGCCGAGGCGTTCGGCGTCCGGGTGGGTGACGTAGGACGCCGCGTTGGAGAGCAGCGCGAGGAAGCCCACGCCAAGCGGTTTGCGCTGCGACAGGTCCTGCTGCAGCGCATCGAGGGAGAAGTCCGCGCCGAGCGTGCCGGCGAAACGCTCGCTGAACTTGAGCGCCACCATCAGCGAGGTCATGCGTACCGTGCGACCGTTCACCCGGTAATCGTAGGGCTCCATCATCACGTCCTGGCCGGTGCGCCGCGGCAGTTCGTACCAGTCGTTGAGCCCGGCACTGTCGTAGTCGGCCAGCGGTTCCAGGCCGACGCTGCCCTGGCCACGGTTCCAGTAGGGGATGAAGCGTCCGCTGGCGTCATGCCCCGGGGTGTTGGCGAACTCGGCGTCGCGGCCGTCGAGGGCGCCGGGCTCGATGCAGCAGGAATAGGCGAGCACGTCCCTGTCGGCGCGCAGGTAGGCGGCCATCACCGTGTTGATCGCCTGGCGCTCAGGGCCCTGGCGGGCATTCTTCAGGCTTTCGATGAAATGCTTGAGGCCGTACAGGGTCGCCTTCAGACCGGCGAAGCGCGTCTCCAGTCGCGCCGCTTCCTGCGCCGCCAGCAGTTGCGCGGTTTCCAGCAGCGACTCGCGCTCGGCCTTCTCCACGCCCTTCACGGCGTTGCCGGTTTCGTCGCTGATGGCCTTGACCATCGACGCGATATCGCTGGTGGCGCTGGTGGTGCGCGAGGCCAGGGCGCGCACCTCGTCGGCGACCACGGCGAAGCCGCGTCCGGCGTCGCCGGCGCGTGCCGCCTCGATGGCCGCGTTGAGCGCCAGCAGGTTGGTGTGCTTGGCGACGTCGCGGATGACGTTGACGATGCTGTTGATCTTGTTGGCGTTGTGTTCGAGATCGGTGACCAGCTTCTTGATCTGGTTCATCGTGTTGTTCAGGGCGTCCTGTTCCGCTGGTGCACTGCAGGGGCGTACGGAGGGTTTTTCCACGAGCATCTCCAGGAGGCGGCTTGGGGCCGACGAACGTCGGCGCAATCCCCAAGCAGCGAGCATGCCAGGGCTTGCCGGCCTGCGGCGCCAGGCTCAGACCGCGTTCGCCGGGGCCTGGCGAGCCCCGTGGCGGCATCGGTGGGCGCGGCGCGTGAGCCGTTTCGGTGCAGGCGCCGCCGCATGGTCTCGTCCCGCGCCGTGCAGCATTTCGGGGCGCTGCGTGCGGAATAAAACACGTTTGCCGCCGGGCCTCTTAAACGGGCAATTTCCGATTGATCTCCCCCGGTCGTGGTCTTAAAGTTCGCGCCCGAACGTCCATGCTGGAAACGATCCATGCGGCTCAAGTACTGACGACGAGAGATTGCAGGCCGGTAACACCGGCCGACGATACTCGGCGACATGCCTTGGGAAGTAGGCGAACCAAAGTGGGGAAACGGATTAGGCGTTCGGGCTTCTAAGGAAGCCATCCCTTCGTACTTTTGTTGCTCTGCCAGTGGAGTTCCGCATGCCGATCCAGATCGAAGACTATTACCCGCGCGAAACCTTCAACAAGATGAAGGCGTTCGCCGACGGCCAGGAAACCCCGTTCGTGGTGATCGACACCGCGATCATCAGCAAGGCCTACGACGACCTGCGCGCCGGTTTCGAATTCGCCAAGGTCTACTACGCCGTCAAGGCCAACCCGGCCGTGGAGATCATCGAGCTGCTGCGCGACAAGGGCTCGAACTTCGACATCGCCTCGATCTACGAGCTGGACAAGGTGATGGCCACCGGCGTGTCGCCGGACCGCATCAGCTACGGCAACACCATCAAGAAAGCCCGCGACGTGCGCTACTTCTACGAGAAGGGCGTGCGCCTGTTCGCCACCGATTCCGAGGCCGACCTGCGCAACATCGCCAAGGCCGCGCCGGGCTCGAAGATCTACGTGCGCATCCTCACCGAAGGCTCTACCTCGGCCGACTGGCCGCTGTCGCGCAAGTTCGGCTGCAACCCGGACATGGCGCTGGATTTGCTGATTCTCGCCAAGCAACTGGGCTTGGTGCCCTACGGCCTGTCGTTCCACGTCGGCAGCCAGCAGCGCGACATCGACGTCTGGGATGCCGCCATCGCCAAGGTGAAGG
Source organism: Pseudomonas sp. UBA6310 (assembly GCF_002438225.1). NCBI lineage: Bacteria > Pseudomonadati > Pseudomonadota > Gammaproteobacteria > Pseudomonadales > Pseudomonadaceae > Pseudomonas > Pseudomonas sp. UBA6310. The sequence continues at coordinate 109,765 of NZ_DJTK01000035.1, forward strand.
TGATCTTCGAGCGTCTGAAGGAAGAGGACGGCATTACCCTGCAGATGATCAACATGGGTGGCGGCTTCCCGGCCAACTACATCACCCGCACCAACAGTCTGGAAACCTACGCCGAGGAAATCATCCGCTTCCTCAAGGAAGATTTCGGCGACGAGTTGCCGGAAATCATCCTCGAGCCGGGCCGTTCGCTGATCGCCAACGCCGGCATTCTGGTCAGCGAAGTGGTGCTGGTGGCACGCAAGTCGCGTACCGCCGTGGAGCGCTGGGTGTACACCGACGTGGGCAAGTTCAGCGGCCTGATCGAAACCATGGACGAAGCCATCAAGTTCCCCATCTGGACCGAGAAGAAGGGCGAGATGGAGGAAGTGGTGATCGCCGGCCCGACCTGCGACAGCGCGGACATCATGTACGAACACTACAAGTACGGCCTGCCGCTGAACCTGGCGATTGGCGATCGCCTGTACTGGCTGTCCACCGGCGCCTACACCACCAGCTACAGCGCGGTGGAATTCAACGGCTTCCCGCCGCTGAAAGCCTTCTACCTGTAAGGCGCTGACGCTCGCTCGAAAGCCCCGCCTCGGCGGGGCTTTTTGTTGGGCGTGGGTGCGGTGCGCATGGCGCACCCTACGGAAGCCGCTCATCCGGCGTAGGGTGCGCCGCGCGCATCGTCGGTCTCCAGGCCGGCGGCGTTGCGTAACCACGCGGTTTCAGGCGTTTTCCATCTGCCGCTGCATGGCCTGGTATTCCCCGGCAACTTCGCGGATGCCCGGTAGCGCGGGTGACGCAAAAGCCCCGCCTTGGCGGGGCTTTTGTTCGGCGTGGTGCGATGCGCATGGCGCACCCTACGAAGCCGCTCATCCGGCGTAGGGTGCGCCGCGCGCACCGCCGGTCCCCAGGCGGCGTTGCGTAACCACGCGGTTTCAGGCGTTTTCCATCTGCCGCTGCACGGCCTGGTATTCCTCGGCGACTTCGCGGATGCCCGGCAGCGCGGGTACTGACGCAAAAGCCCCGCCTCGGCGTGGCTTTTTGTTGGGCGCGGGTGCGGTGCGCATGGCGCACCCTACGGAAGCTGCTCATCCGGCGTAGGGTGCGCCGCGAGCACCGCCGGTCCCCAGGCGGCGTTGCGTAACCACGCGGTTTCAGGCGTTTTCCATCTGCCGCTGCATGGCCTGGTATTCCCCGGCGACTTCGCGGATGCCCGGCAGCGTCGAGCCCAGAAGAACCTGCCCGGCGCGCTCGATGAACCCCGGCGTGGCCGTGGTCAGCGCCTTGCGCAGCCAGGCGATGGCTTCATCCAGCCGGCCGTCCTCGGCCAGGGCGGTGGCATGGTTGTACTGGCCGCGGAAATCGCCCCCCAGGGCGGCGCGCTCGTAGAGTTCGCGCGCCTTGGCCTGGTCGGCCGGCACCACGACGCCTTCGGCGTAGAAGCGCCCGAGCAGGTTCATCGACTTCGCGTGGCCCATCTCCGCCGCCTGGACGAACAGGCGGAAGGCCTGCGCCATGTCTTGCGCAACGCCACGGCCACGGGTCAGCAGCTGCGCGTAGTTGTAGAGGCCCCAATCCAGGCCGAGCGCGGCGGCCCGCTGGAAGTGCCGCGCCGCTTCGACGAGGTCGATATCGCAACCCCAGCCGTTTTCCAGGCAGCGGCCGACCATGTTCAGGGCCATCGGATTGTTCTGCGCGGCGGCGATGCGGAACCAGGTCAGCGCCAGCTTCTGGTCACGGGCGATGCCGCTGCCATCGAGAAGGATCTGCCCCAGGTGCGCCTGCGCGTCGGCATCGCCCTGTTCGGCGGCCAGCAGCAGCAGCCGTGCACGGCGGCGCAGGTCGGCACTCATACTTCGGCCCAGCGGCGCAGCAGGTTGTGGTAGGTGCCGGTGAGGGCCAGCAATGACGGATGATCGGGCATGTCCGCGGTCAGTCGCTGGATCGCCTGGTCCATCTCGAACAGCAGGGTTCGCTGGCTGTCCTCGCGAATCATGCTCTGGGTCCAGAAGAACGAGGCGTAGCGCGTGCCGCGGGTCACCGGCATGACCTTGTGCCGGCTGGTGCCGGGGTAGACCACCAGGTCGCCGGCGGCGAACTTCACCTGGCGCACGCCGTAGGTGTCCTCGATGACCAGCTCGCCACCCTCGTACTCGTCCGGATCGCTGAAGAACAGCGTGGAGGACACGTCGGTGCGCACCTGTTCCGCGCTGCCGCGAACCTTGCGAATGGCGTTGTCGATGTGGAAACCGAAGGTGCCGCCGTCGCGGTAGCGGTTGAACATCGGCGGGTAGGCCTTGTTCGGCAGCGCTGCGGAGAAGAACAGCGGGTGCTGCCAAAGCCGTTGCAGCATCGCCTCGGCGATCTCCCGGGCCAGCGGATCGTCTTCGGCCAACTGTTCGTTGGATTTCGCCTTGACCGACTGGTAACCGGCCGTGACACGTCCGTCGATCCATTGGGCGCCTTCCAGTGCCTGGCGAATGCGGGTGACTTCGTCATGGGTGAAGACTTGGGGAATGTGCAGCAGCATGGTGGCCGATCCAGAAAATTGAGTAAGACGGAGCCGCATGTCGTCATGCTTTGATGGCGCTCCAGACGCGAACGGAAGGCAGATGTGATTTTTTGCTAAATGGGAAAGAATTTCAATTGAAAACGTTTCAACTCTGAAATAAATTGCGCCCCTTCAACAACGGGGGGTAGACAATGAAGTCTCAAAGCGCCAACGACGCCAACGTTTCAACGCAGCGGGTTCTCGCATCCGCGATCGGAGTTGCCATCACCGCCATGTCGGGAGGTCACGCGTTCGCCGCCGACACGCCGAAGAAAGGCGAGGCGATCACCCTGGAAAGCGCCACTGCCGTGGGCGAGCAGGACCAGGAACAGAGCTACAAGGTCGACGAGGTCTCCTCGCCCAAGTACACCGCTCCGCTGCGCGATACGCCGCAGACGATCACCGTGGTGCCCCACCAGGTCATCGAGGATCAGAACCTGCTGACCATGCGCGACATCCTCAGCACCGTGCCGGGCATCACCTTCGGCGCCGGTGAGGGCGGCGGCGGTTATGGCGACAGCATCAACCTGCGCGGGTTTTCGGCGAACAACGACATTCAGGTCGATGGCGTGCGCGACAGCGCCCAGTACAGCCGCACCGACCCCTTCAACCTGGAACAGATCGAAGTCGTCAACGGCGCCAGCTCGGTGTACTCCGGCTCGGGCTCGGTGGGCGGCACGATCAACATCGTCACCAAGTCGCCTCAGCAGCGTGACTTCACCACCCTCAGCGGCGGGCTGGGCACCGACAACTACACGCGTGCCACGCTCGATACCAACCAGCACCTGAACGACACCACCGCGTTCCGCCTGAACCTGATGGCGCATGCCAACGACGCCCCCGGCCGGGACCACGAGGACTTCGAGCGCTGGGGCATCGCGCCGTCCATCGCGTTCGGGCTCGGCACGCCCACCCGTGTGACGGTCAGCTACGAGCACCAGAAAGACGACAACCTCCCGCAGTTCGGCGTGCCCATCTACAACGGCAAGCTGCTACCCGGCGTCGACTGGGACAATTACTACGGCTATCGCAATGCCAACAAGCAGGAAATCAGCACCGATGCCCTCAGCCTGAAGCTCGAGCACGACTTCAACGACGCGGTGTCGATTCGCAACTTCAGCCGGGCGGCGCGCGTTCGTCAGGAAACCTGGGTTTCCGGTCCCGAAGGCGCTTCGACGGCGTGTCTGGCCACTGGCGTGACGCCTGCCGGTGGCGCTTGCGCCGGTACGCTCGCGCCCGGTTTCTTCCAGCCGAGCGGCGGTTCGCTGGGTAATGCGCGGGACACCGAAAACAGGATCTTCACCAACCAGACGGACGTGACCAGCAACTTCTCCACCGGCTTCATCGACCACACCCTGGTCACCGGGGTGGCCTTCACCCGCGAGGAATACGACGCGAAAACCGGCAACTGGATGCGCAACGCCGATGGCAGCTCGACCGGAATCGTGATTCCGCCCGTCAGCATCAGCGATCCCGAATCCTACTGGGGCGGCCCGATCAACTTCACCCGCACCGCGAAGATCGACGGCGAGCTGGACAACCGCGCGGCCTACGCCTTCGACACGCTGAAGTTCAACGAGCAGTGGGAACTGAACGGTGGCGTGCGCTACGAGCGCAACGAGGGCAGTTCGAAGTCGGACGCCATCAATGCCACCACCGGTGCGGTCACGCCGGGCACCCGCTACCACAACAGCGACGACCTGACCTCCTATCGTCTCGGCCTGGTCTACAAACCGGCCGAAAACGGCAGCATCTACGTGGCTTACGGCAACACCAAGACGCCGTCGCAATCCTCGGTCAACGGCGGTTGCTTCAGCGCCGGGCGTGGCACCAACCCGTCCAGCAACAACTGCGACGCCGATCCGGAAAAATCCATCAGCTACGAAATCGGCACCAAGTGGGACTTCTTCCAGGACGCGCTGTCGCTGACCGCCTCGGTGTTCCGTAACGATCGGACCAACTACAAGGTGGCCAGCAACGATCCGAGCAACCTGTCCGGCGAGCAGGCGCTCGATGGCCAGGCACGCGTCGACGGCATCGCGTTGGGCGTATCGGGCTTGATCACCGAGAAGTGGAAAGTCTTCGCCAACTACACCTACCTGGACACCGAAGTGCTGCAGAGCGTCAGCGATTACACCCAGGAAACCACCGGCATCGACGCCCAGAAAGGCAACCCGCTGACCTTCACGCCCAAGCATGCCGCGAGCATCTGGACGACCTACGATCTGCCGTACAACCTGCAGCTCGGCTACGGTCTGACCACCCAGAGCAAGCAGTACCTGGCCAGCACCGACAACGCTCCGACGGCCTCCGGGTATACCGTCCACCGCGCGATGCTCGGCTACAAGGTCAACCGCAATCTCGACCTGCGGCTGAACGTCAACAACCTGTTCGACAAGCACTACCTCACGCGCATCCGCAACAACGGCTGGGCAACCCCGGGTGATGGTCGCGCCGCGATCCTGACCGCCAACTACAGCTTCTAGAACGCTCCACGCCAAGCCCCGCTGCAGTTCGCTGCACCGGGGCTTCGTCGTACCCGGACGGTAATGACGGATAGGTAAGCAACAGGTAAATAGCGCGAGAAAACCTGCCTTTGAAAGTTTTTCTCAAATAGAATTTCCTCCCGTTTGGCGCTGCCGGACGAATCATTCAATTCCACGCAGGGATGCGCGCGTCGCACTGCCCAGCCGCGCGAAGGTGACCCAGGTGTTCAAGAAAACGATCTTCCAGCTGCACTGGTTCTTCGGCATCAGCGCCGGCCTCGTGCTGGCGCTGATGGGGCTGACCGGGGCGATCTACGAGTTCCAGGACGAGATTCTCGAGCTGATCAACCCGCAGATGCAGGTCGAGCGCCGCGATGCGCAGGTGCTGCCGCTGGGCGAGCTGGCGGCCAGGGCGCAGGCGCTGGAAGGCAAGACGGTGTCGGGCGTCTACCTGATCCTCGGCGACGGCGATCCGGCGCGGGTGTTCTTCACCCCGCCGCCGGGCGAGCGGCGGGGCGCCATGCGTTTTCTCGATCCCTACACCGGCGATGCGATGGGTGAGCCGCGCGGCATGGGCTTCTTCGCCTTCGTCCTGCAGTTGCACCGCTTTCTCGCGGCAGGCGAGGTCGGCAAGCAGATCACCGCCGCCAGCACTCTGGCGCTGGTGTTCTTCTGCCTCTCCGGCCTCTACCTGCGCTGGCCGCGCAAGGCGCTGAACTGGCGCGCCTGGCTGACCCTGGACTGGGCGAAGAAGGGCCGCGCCTTCAACTGGGACCTGCATGCCGTGGCCGGCACCTGGTGTCTGGTGTTCTACCTCTGCGCGGCGCTGACCGGGCTTACCTGGTCCTACGACTGGTTCCGCGACGGCGCCAACCGCCTGCTCGGCGACGCGCCGGCCGGGCAGCAGGGCACACGCGGTGAGGGCCGCGGCCGACCGGGCGGGCAAGCGCCGGGGAGCGTGCCGACAGCGGCCCCGGTGGTCGACTTCGACCTGCTCTGGAACAGCATCCGGCAGACCGCCGGCGATCACCTGGCGGGCTACAACCTGCGCCTGCCGCCGGCGGCAGGCCAGCCGGCCACGGTGTTCTACCTGCTCGACGACTCGCCGCACCCGCGCGCGCTGAACCAGATCCAGCTGGATACCGCCACCGGCAAGGTGCTGCGCCACGAGCGCTATGCCGACAAGAACCTCGGCCCACAGCTGCTGATCAGCATCTACGCGCTGCACACCGGCGAGTATTTCGGCCTGCCCGGCCGCATCCTGATGATGCTGGCCAGCCTGAGCATGCCGGTGTTCTTCGTCACCGGCTGGCTGCTCTACCTCGACCGCCGCCGCAAGAAACGCGAGATTCGCGCGGCGCGTGTCGGCGTCGCCGGCGATTCGTCGGCGGACGGCTGGCTGATCGGTTTCGCCAGCCAGAGCGGTTTCGCCGAACAGCTGGCCTGGCGCGCCGCCGGGCAGTTGCAGGCCGCCGGCGTCCCGGTGCAGGTGCAACCGCTGATGCGCATCGACGAACAGGCGCTGCGCCAGACGCGCAATGCGCTGTTCGTGGTCAGCACCTTCGGCGACGGCGAGGCGCCGGACAACGCCCGTAGCTTCGAGCGCAAGATGCTCGGCCAGCGCCTCGACCTCGGCAGCCTGCATTACGCCGTGCTGGCGCTGGGCGATCGCCAGTACCAGCAGTTCTGCGGTTTCGCTCGCCGCGTCGACGCCTGGCTCAGCGGTGCCGGCGCCCGCGCCCTGTTCGACGCGGTGGAGGTGGATGACGGCGACAGCGCGGCCATCGCCGATTGGCAACTGCGCCTGAACGAAGTCACCGGCACCCGCGGGCCGCTGGAGGTCGCGCCGGTGCCGTTCGACAGCTGGCCGCTGCAGCGCCGCGTCTGCCTCAACCCTGGCAGCCAGGGCGCGCCGACCTTCCTCGTCGGCCTAACGCCGCGCGCGGACTGGTGCGCCGGCGACATCCTCGAAGTGATGCCGCGGCATCCGCTGGAGAAGGTGCGACGCTGGCTCGACGGCCACGGCCTGGTCGCGGATGCGCCGGTGACGCTGGACGGGCTCGGCCTGCCGCTGCTCGACGCGTTGTGCACGCGGCAACTGCCGGACAGCTTCGTCCATCTGGTCGGGCTGCACCCGCAGGCGCTGCTGGACGCGCTGGTGCCGCTGGGCGTGCGCGAATACTCGATCGCCTCGCTGCCTTCGGACGGTGTGCTCGAGCTGATCGTGCGCCAGGAGTTCCACCCCGACGGCAGCCTTGGCCTCGGCTCCGGCTGGCTCAGCGAACACGCGCCGCTGGACGCCGGGGTGCGCGCACGGGTGCGCCGCAATAGCGCCTTCCATGTTCCTGAGGATGACCGTCCGCTGATCCTGATCGGCAACGGCAGCGGCCTGGCCGGTCTGCGCAGCCTGCTCAAGGCGCGCATCGCCGCCGGGCAGCGGCGCAACTGGTTGCTCTTCGGCGAGCGCAACCGCGCCCACGACTTCTACTGCGCCGAGGAAATCCAGGCCTGGCAGGCGAGCGGCGAGCTGCAGCGGCTCGACCTGGCGTTCTCCCGCGACCAGGAGCGCAAGCGCTACGTGCAGGATGTGCTCGGGGAAAACCTCGACGAGCTGCGCCGCTGGCTGGAGCAGGGTGCCTCGATCTACGTCTGCGGCAGCCTGGTGGGCATGGCCGGTGGCGTCGATGCGCTGCTGCTGGAGGCGCTCGGCGAGCAGGACCTGGCCGACCTCACCGAAGCCGGGCGCTATCGGCGGGATGTGTATTGAGGTGGCGGTCCACCGTGCGCGTTTGGGGTGACGGTGGGTGAGTGAATGGTGGGCTGAAGCCCACCCTACAACTCGGAGCGGTGGCGTGCAGGGGCGATACGCCGCTAGGCGAGGCCAACCTCTCCGGCGTAATGGCAGGCGACCAGGCGCTCGTCCAGCGGGCGGAATGCCGGGACTTCCTGGCGGCAGCGTTCGGTCGCGTAGGGGCAGCGCGGGTGGAACACGCAGCCGGACGGCGGATCGAGCGGGTTGGGCAGCTCGCCGCCGAGCCTGATCTTCGGCTTGCTCGGGTCTGGATGCAGGGTCGGCGTGGCCGATAGCAGCGCCTGGGTGTAGGGATGCAGCGGCTGATTGTGGACCCGCTCGCTCGGCCCCAGCTCCATCGGCCGGCCGAGGTACATCACCAGCACCCGGTCGGCGACGTGCTGCACCACCGAGAGGTTGTGCGAGATGAACACGTAGGCGGTGCCGAACTCTTCCTGCAGGTCCATGAACAGGTTAAGCACCTGCGCCTGGATCGACACGTCCAGCGCCGAGGTCGGCTCGTCGGCCACCAGCACCTTGGGGTTCAGCATCATCGCCCGGGCGATGGCGATGCGCTGGCGCTGGCCGCCGGAAAACATGTGCGGGTAGCGCGGGTAGTGCTCGGGGCGCAAACCCACCTGGCGCATCATCGCCTGCACCCGTTCCTGGCGTTCGGCGCGCGACAGCCCGGTGTTGATCAGCAGCGGCTCGGCCAGCTGGTCGCCGATCTTCTGTCGCGGATTGAGCGAGGCGTAGGGGCTCTGGAAGACCATCTGCACGTCGCGGCGCAGCTGCTTGCGCGCCGCCTTGCTGGCGCCGGTGACTTCCTGCCCGGCGATCTGCAGCGAGCCGGAGGTGGGCTGCTCGATCAGCGTCAGCGCGCGCGCCAGGGTCGACTTGCCGCAACCGGATTCGCCGACCACCGCCAGGGTCTGCCCGGCTTCCAGCGCGAAGGAAATGCCGTCCAGCGCGCGGACCACCGCGTTTTCCCTGAACAGTCCGCGGGACACTTCGTAGTGGCGAGCCAGGTCGCGGGCGACGAGCACGCTCATACGGCCGCCTCCTGATTGCGCGGGTGGAAGCAGCGCGCCAGGCTCTGCGCCTTGGCCTCCAGCGGCGGGCGCCGTGCCAGGCAATCGTCCTGCACGTAGGGGCAGCGCGGCGACAGCAGGCAGCCGTGCGGGCGGTCGTAACGGCCGGGGACGATGCCCGGCAGCGTCGCCAGCCGCCGCGCGCCGCGGCTGTGCTCGGGAATCGCCGCCAGCAGCGCCTCGCTGTAGGGATGGGCCGGACGCTCGAACAGCGTCGGGATGTGGCCGACCTCCACCGCTTCGCCGGCGTACATCACGCACACGCGGCGGGCGGTTTCGGCGACCACCGCGAGGTCGTGGGTGATCAGGATCAGCGCCATGCCGCGGTCGCGTTGCAGGTCCAGCAGCAGGTGCATGATCTGCGCCTGGATGGTCACGTCGAGGGCGGTGGTCGGTTCGTCGGCGATCAGCAGCTTGGGTTCGCCGGCGATCGCCATGGCGATCGCCACGCGCTGGCTCATGCCGCCGGAAAGCTGGTGCGGATAGGCGTCTAAGCGGCTCGCCGCGGCCGGGATTTCCACCCGTTCGAGCAGCTCCAGCGCGCGCTGGCGGGCGGCGCGGCCCTTGAGGCCGAGGTGCTGGCGCAGCACTTCCTCGATCTGGAAACCCACCGTGTAGCTGGGATTGAGGGCGGTCATCGGGTCCTGGAAGACCATCGCCAGGTCCTTGCCGACGATGCGCCGCCGCTGCCGTGGCGTGAGGCGCAGCATGTCGGTGCCGTCGAAGCGCAGGACATCCGCGCCGACGATGCCGGGCGCATCGACCAGGCCCATCAGCGCCAGCATGGTCACCGATTTGCCCGAGCCCGACTCGCCGACGATCGCCAGCACCTCGCCGGCCTCCACCGTGAGGTCCAGCGCATCGACCACCGGCGCCGCGTCGGCGCCGAAGCGTACCGACAGGTTGCGGATGTCCAGAAGGCTCATGGGGCGTGCTCCGTCATCAGGCGTAGCACCCCTCCTAGGGTGGACGACGTTTCATCCTTCCACCGTCGTGGGGCATTCGCGAAGGGGTATCGGTGCGCGTGGCGCACCCTACGGGGAGTGGTGTTGCGCGGTGCGCCGTGCGCACCGGGGCCTCGCGGGATGGACGACGCTTGACCCGTCCACCGTCGCGGGGCATTCGCGAGGGGGTATCGGTGCGCACGGCGCACCCTACGGATATCGGCGCTGTAGGGTGCGCCGTGCGCACCGGAGAGGAATTCACTCATCAGGCAGCGTTCTTCAGCTTCGGGTCCAGCGCGTCGCGCAGCCCGTCGCCCATCAGGTTGATCGCCAGCACGCTGAGCAGGATGGTCAGGCCCGGCAGCGAAACCACCCACCAGGCGCGCTCGATGTAGTCGCGCGCCGAGGCCAGCATGGTGCCCCACTCGGGCGTCGGCGGTTGCACGCCGAGGCCGAGAAAGCCCAGCGCGGCGGCGTCGAGGATCGCCGAGGAAAAACTCAGCGTCGCCTGCACGATCAGCGGCGCCATGCAGTTCGGCAGCACGGTGACGAACATCAGCCGCGGCAGCCCGGCCCCGGCCAGGCGCGCGGCGGTGACGTAGTCGCGCTGTACCTCGACCATCACCGCGGCGCGGGTCAGGCGCACGTAGGCGGGCAGCGAGACGATGGCGATCGCGATCACCGTGTTGATCAGTCCGGCGCCGAGGATGGCGACGATGGCCACCGCCAGCAGCAACGACGGCAGCGCCAGCATGATGTCCATCAAACGCATGATCGACGGGCCGAGCAGGCGCGGGGAGAAGCCGGCGAGCAGGCCGAGCAGCACGCCGGGGATCAGCGACATCACCACCGAGGCCAGGCCGATCAGCAGCGACAGGCGCGCGCCGTGTATCAGTCGCGAAAGCAGGTCGCGGCCCAGCTCGTCGGTGCCGAGGAGGAACTGCGCCTGGCCGGCGTCCAGCCAGGCCGGCGGGGTGAGCAGGAAGTCGCGGTACTGCTCGCTGGGGTCGTGGGGCGCGACCCAGGGCGCGAACAGCGCGCAGAAGACGATCAGCAAGAGGAACGCCAGCCCGCCCAGTGCGCCCCGGTTGCTGGCGAACGCCTTGCAGAACTCGCGGAACGGCGAGGGGTAGAGCAGGCTCGGGTCGGTGGCCGCCAGCGGCGTCGATTCAGCCATGCGCGACCTCGCGAAGTGCTTGTGCCTGGGAGAACGAGGTGGCCAAGCACCCGTCCCGTAGGGTGGATGACGCTTCACCCATCCACCGTTGCGGAGTTTCGTTGGCGGATAAAGAGAGCGTCATCCAGCCTGCGTTTTCAGCCGTCGAGGCGAACCCGTTCGCCAACCGCTCGGCAGGGCTGGCCCATCGTAGGGTCGATGACGCTTCATCCATCCACCGTTGCGGCGTTTCGAGGGTGGACGAAGAAGGTGGCATCCGCCCTGCGCATTTAACGCTGTTCATCGTTGATGCCTTATCCGCGGATTGACCAGCCCGTAGAGGATATCCACCACGAAGTTCACCAGGATCACCAGGCAGGCGATCAGCAGGATGCCGTTCTGCACCACCGGGTAGTCGCGCGCGCCGATCGCCTCGATCAGCCACTTGCCGATGCCCGGCCAGGAAAAGATGGTTTCGGTGAGCACCGCGCCGGCGAGCAATGCGCCGACCTGCAGGCCGAACACCGTGAGCACCGGGATCAGCGCGTTGCGCAGCGCATGCACGACCACCACGCGGGTCGGCGACAGGCCCTTGGCGCGCGCGGTGCGCACGTAATCCTCGCGCAGTACCTCGAGCATCGCCGAGCGGGTCATCCGCGCGATCACCGCCAGCGGGATGGTGCCGAGCACGATGGCCGGCAGGATCAGGTGGCGCAGCGCGTCGAGGAACGCACCGTCCTCGTCGCTGAGCAGGGTGTCGATGAGCATGAAGCCGGTGACCGGCGGAACGTCGAAGAGCAGGTCGATGCGGTCCGACACCGGCGTCCAGCCCAGGTACACCGAGAAGAACATGATCAGGACCAGCCCCCACCAGAAGATCGGCATCGAATAGCCGGTGAGCGCCAGGCCCATCACCCCGTGATCGAACGCCGATCCGCGCTTGAGCGCGGCGATCATCCCGGCGAGCAGGCCGAGCACGCTGGCGAAGATCAGCGCGGCGAGCGCCAGCTCCAGGGTCGCCGGGAACAGCGCGAGGAACTCGTGCCAGACGCTCTCCTGGTTGCGCAGCGACTGGCCAAGATCGCCGTGCGCGAGGTCGCCGAGGTAATCGAGGTATTGCGCATAGAGCGGCTTGTCCAGGCCGAGCCGGTGCATGGCTTCGGCGTGCATCTGCGGGTCGATGCGGCGTTCGCCCATCATCACCTCCACCGGGTCGCCGGGGATCAGGCGGATCAGCGCGAAGGTCAGCAGGGTGACGCCGAAGAACGTCGGGATCAGCAAGCCCAGCCGGCGGGCGATGAAGGACAGCATGCTAGGTCGGCGCTCTCATCAGGTCGGGCATCGGGTCAGGCGCTCCGGTTGCAATCGCGTTGATGATGCGGGAGCGCTGCCTAGGGTGCATAGCGCACCCTGGCGTAATTGTTCGAGCCCAGCGGGCTGAGGACGAAGCCTTGCACATCCCGGCGCTGCACGGCGAACTGTTTGGGGTAGGCCAGCGGTAGCCAGGGCGCCTGCTGGGTGAAGATCCCCAGCGCCTTGCGGTACAGCGCGGCGCGCTGGGCCTGGTCGCTCAGGCTGCGGGCGCGGGTGATCAGCGCGTCAAATTCGGCGTTGCACCAGCCGGCCTGGTTCTCCCCGGACTTCGCCGCGGCGCACGACAGGTTCGGCGTGAGGAAATTGTCCGGGTCGCCGTTGTCGCCGCTCCAGCCCATGAACACCAGGTCGTGCTCGCCGTTCTTCGCGCGCTTGATCAGCTCGCCCCACTCGAACACCCGTACCTCGGCCTGCACGCCGATGGCGGCCAGGTCGGCCTGCAGCATCTGCGCGCCGATGCCCGGATTGGGGTTGGTCGGGCCGCCGCCGGGGCGGGTCCAGATGCTCAGCTTGATGCCGTCGGCGTGCCCGGAATCCGCCAGCAGCTGCCGTGCGCGCTGCGGGTCGTATGGCCAGCCCGTGAGCGCTTCGTCCTGGCCCCAGAGCGTCGGCGGGTACGGCGCCACCGCCGGGCTGGCATTGCCCTCGCCGAACTGCGCGCGCAGGTAGGCCGGCTTGTCGAAGGCCAGGTTGATCGCCTGGCGCACGCGCGGGTCGTCGAGTGGCGGGTGGCGCACGTTGAGGGCGATGTAGGCGACCATCAGCGAATCCAGCTCGAGCACTTTCAGGTCGGGCTCGTTCTTCAGCTGGGCGATATCGGTGGGCCGCGGGTACACGGCGATCTGGCAGTCGCCGGCCTTGAGCTTCTGTAGGCGCACGTTCGGGTCAGGCGTGATGGCGAAGATCAGCCGGTCCATCGGCGGCGCGCCGTCCCAGTAGTCCGGGTTGCCGCGAAAGCGGATCTGCGCGTCCTTGGCGTAGCGCTCGAAGATGAACGGTCCGCTGCCGATCGGCTCGCTGTTGAGCTTCTCCGGCGTGCCGGCGGCGAACAGTTGCGCGGCGTACTCGGCCGGGTAGATCGAGGCGAAGCCCATCGCCAGGTCGGCGAGGAAGGGCGCTTCCGGGTGGCGCAGGACGAAGCGAACCTGGTAGTCGTCGAGCTTTTCGATGCGCTCGATCAGGTCGCCGAAGGCCATCGATTCGAAATACGGAAAGCCGCGTGGCGACAGCGCGTGCCACGGATGCTGCGGGTCGAGCTGGCGTTGGAAGCTCCAGAGCACGTCGTCGGCATTGAAGTCGCGGCTCGGGGTGAAGGTCTTGCTGCTGTGGAACTTCACCCCGCGGCGCAGCTGCAGGGTGTAGCTCAGGCCGTCATCGGAGACCTGCCAGCTCTGCGCGAGCCCCGGTTGCAGCTCGGTGCTGCCCGGCGCGAAGCGGATCAGCCGGTCGAACAGGGTTTCCGCCGAGGCATCGGCGGTCACCGCGGCGGTGTACTGGACGATGTCGAAGCCTTCCGGGCTGGCCTCGCTGCACACCACCAGGCTGCTCGGCGCCGCACTGGCCGCCGCCCCAGCCGCCGCACCGAGCAGGCAAACCACGAACAGGGCGGCGCGGGAGCGGCGGCGTGGGGACATGGACGGTTCTCTCCGGAGCGCTGTACGAACGGCCACTCTACCTGGCGACGCCCATTGCGTCGCAATCATGCAGCGTGCCGAATGGTGTGTCCGTATCGACGCTGCCACCGGCCGCCGGACGATGCCGGATCAGGGCATCTGCACTTCGATGACGCCGTCGGCGCTGACGGTCACCTGGCTGGTGCCGGCTTCGATTTCAGGCGTTGGCGCGGCGTCGCGCATCGCGCCTTTCATGGCCATCGCGTACATCGGCCGCGGCGCCTGGAAGCCGTTGCTGCTCAGGTTGAGGCTGACGATCTTGTAGGAGGAGCCGCCCAGCGCTTCGCTGGTCAGTTGGGCGCGCTCGCGGAAGGCGGCGACCGATTCCTTGAGCAGCGCGTCCTCGTTCTTCTTGCGCAGCGGATCGGAGATGCTGAAGTTCATTCCGGCCATCTTCAGGTCTTTCAACAACTCGCCGGTGAGTTTGGACAGGGCGGCGAAATCCGAGCTTTCCAGGCGCAGTTCGGCACGTTCGCGCCAGCCGGTGATCTGCTGGCCCTTGTCGTCGTAGATCGGGTAGCTGTTGCGGCTGCCCAGGCTGGTTTGCACGGCCTTGACCTTGCGCGCCTCGGCCAGCGAGGCGTTGATCGAGGTGGTGATGCCGGCGGCCAGCTTGGCCGGGTCGCTGTCCTGGGCTTCGCTGTAGAGCGTCACCAGCATGCGGTCATGGGCGACTTCGCTGCTCACCTCGGCATGCAGGGAAACCTGGTTGTAGTGCAGTTCGTCGGCGTGCGCGGGCAGCGCCACCAGTGCACCGAGCAGGGCGAACAGCGCCACGGGGGAGGAAACGGCAGACATGCATGACTCCTTGATGGATTGGCGCCAGCGGCACCTTGACGACGGTTCAGACCATCGATGCGCCGCCATGTTCTGGCTAGCTGTACGCAGCGGCGGTAGCGTCAGCATGCCGCAGGCCGGCGTCGGTTCCAACCCGCGGCGCCGGAGGATTCGTTTCAGCGAATGCCTCAGGTTCCGGCAAATCTGCGGTGCGTTGCCGCACGCAGTGGGCATCAAGTCGGGCTTGGTATACTCCGCCGCTCATCTGGAGTGACCATGCTAGCCCCTGTCCAATTGCTCTCCGCCAGCCGCCAGAACCTCTGGCGCCTGATCCTGATCCGGGTCCTCGTGCTGGCGGCCCAGGCCGGCTCCGTGGGTTTCGCCTACGCCACCGACATCCTTCCGCTGCCCTGGGTCGAGCTCAGCGTCACGCTGATGATTTCCGCGGCGTTCTGCGTCCTGGCCGCCCTGCGCCTGCGGGCGCCCTGGCCGGTGACCGAGCTGGAATACGCCGTCCAGCTGGCCTGCGACATGATCATCCACAGCCTGCTGCTGTTCTATTCGGGCGGCTCGACCAACCCCTTCGTGTCCTATTACCTGGTGCCGCTGACCATCGCCGCGGCGATCCTGCCGTGGGCCTACTCGATGGTGCTCAGCGGGCTGGCGCTCAGTTGCTACACGGTCCTGCTGATCTGGTACGAACCGCTGCACCTGAATGTCGAGCACGAGGCGATGATCATCAGCCTGCACCTGTTCGGCATGTGGATGAACTTCGCGCTGTCGGCGGCGTTCATCACCTTCTTCGTGGTCAAGATGGCGGGGGCGCTGCGTCGTCAGGACCAGTTGCAGGCCGAACGACGCGAGGAGGGTATGCGCGACGAGCAATTGCTGGCCGTCGCCACCCAGGCTGCCGGCGCGGCCCACGAGCTGGGCACGCCGCTGGCGACCATGAGCGTGCTGATCAAGGAGCTGCGCATCGAGCACAAGAACCCGCTGTTGCAGGAAGACCTGGCGGTTCTCCAGGAGCAGGTCCAGCTGTGCAAGGACACCCTGCAGCAACTGGTTCGCGCCGCCGAAGCTGACCGCCGTCAAGCCGTCCAGGAGCAGACTGCGCTTGAATGGCTCGAAGCGGTGCTGCGTCGTTGGCACCTGATGCGCCCGGAGGCCAGCTATCGCTTCCAGTGCATCGGCCAGGGCGCCGCGCCGCGGGTGTTGCCGCCGCCGGATCTGACCCAGGCGCTGCTCAACCTGTTGAACAACGCCGCGGATGCCTGCCCGGACGACTTGGATATCCAGCTCGGCTGGGACATCCAATGGATCGAGCTGAGCATTCGCGACCATGGTGCCGGCGTGCCACTGGCCATCGCCGAGCAACTGGGCAAGCCCTTCTTCACCACCAAGGGCAGGGGCTTCGGCCTCGGATTGTTCCTCAGCCAGGCCAGCGTCACCCGTGCCGGCGGCACGGTTAAACTTTACAACCATGAAGACGGCGGCACGCTCACCGAGCTGCGCCTGCCGCGCCGCTACAGCCTGTGACGAACGGGCGCCAGCATTTGAGGAGTGGAAGATGAGCGAGGAATCCCTGTTCGACGGCGAGGAGCAGCCCCACCTGCTGTTGGTGGACGATGACGCCACCTTCACCCGTGTGATGGCGCGTGCCATGACGCGACGCGGCCTGCGCGTCAGCGTTGCGGGCTCCGCCGAGGAAGGCCTGGCCATCGCCAAGCAGGACCTGCCCGACTACGCGGTGCTCGACCTAAAGATGGAGGGCGAGTCCGGCCTGGTCCTGCTGCCGAAGATGCTCGAGCTGGACCCGGAAATGAAGGTGCTGATCCTCACCGGCTATTCGAGCATCGCCACCGCCGTCGAGGCGATCAAGCGCGGCGCCAGCAACTACCTGTGCAAACCCGCGGACGCCGACGACGTGCTCACCGCGATGCTCTCCGAGCATGCCGACCTGGAAAACCTGGTGCCGGAAAACCCGATGTCGGTCGACCGCCTGCAGTGGGAGCACATCCAGCGCGTGCTCGCCGAGCACGACAACAACATCTCCGCCACCGCACGGGCGCTGGGCATGCACCGGCGCACCCTGCAGCGCAAGCTGCAGAAGCGTCCGGTTCGACGCTGAACAGCCTGCAACACCGAAGAGCGCCGCGAGGCGCTCTTTTCATTTGTACGCCCCTGGCGGGCTGAAACGACGCACGGGAAAGGCTGGAGAAGGGTGCGGGCATGTATCATTAGCCGCCTAAGCACCTGCGTGAGCCGCTATGTTCGCACTCCTCCATGAAACCCTGAACATCACCGCACCGGTGTTCGCCATGCTCTTCGTCGGCGTGTTGCTGCGGCGTGTGCAATTGATCGACGCCGCGTTCGTCAACACCGCTTCCTCCCTGGTATTCAACGCGACGATGCCTACCCTGCTGTTCCTCGGCATCGTCGAGGCCGACCTGAGCCAGGCGATGCAGCCCAAGCTGCTCGGCTATTTCGCCGCCGCCACGCTGGGCGGGTTCCTGCTCGCCTGGGGCTGGGCGATCCTGCGCTGCCCGCGCGAGGATCGCGGCGTGTACACGCAAGGGGCGTTCCGCGGCAACAACGGCATCATCGGCCTGGCACTGGCCACCAGCATGTACGGCGACTACGGACTGTCACTGGGCGGCGTGCTCGCCGGCGCGGTGATCCTGTTCTACAACAGCCTCTCGTCGGTGGTGCTGGCGGTCTACAGCCCCGTGGCCAAGGCCGATGTCTGGAGCCTGACCAAGAGCATCCTGCGCAACCCGCTGATCATCGGCGTACTGGCCGCGATCCCGTTCGCCTACTTCCATATCCGCCTGCCGGCCTGGGCGATGACGTCCGGGCACTACTTCGCGCAGATGACCATGCCGCTGGCGCTGATCTGCATCGGCGGCACGCTGTCGCTGGAGTCGCTGCGCGCGAGCAGCCGCCTGGCGATCGGTTCGAGTTCGCTGAAGATGATCTGGGTGCCGTTCTTCAGCACCCTGGGTGCCTACCTGTGCGGCTTTCGCGGCGCCGATCTGGGCGTGCTGTTCCTCTACTTCGCCAGCCCCACCGCCGCGGCCAGTTTCGTCATGGCCCGCGCCATGGGCGGCAACCATGAACTCGCCGCGGCGATCATCGTCATCACCACGCTGGCGGCGGTGGTGACCACCAACGTCGGGCTACTGATCCTGCAGTCGGCGGGAGTGATCTGAGACCGATCAGGCCTTGGGCACGTAGTCGTCGATGACTTCCTGGGCGGCGCGGAACGCGTCGATGGCCGCCGGAACGCCGGCGTAGACCGCGCAGTGCAGCAGCGCTTCGCGGATTTCTTCCACCGTACAGCCGTTGTTCAGCGCACCGCGCACGTGGCCCTTCAGCTCCTGCGGGCATTTCAGGGCGGTGAGCGTGGCCAGGGTGATCAGGCTTCGCGTCTGCCGCGACAGGCCGTCGCGAGCCCAGACCGAACCCCAGGCGTTCTGGTTGACAAAGTCCTGCAGCGGCTGGCTGAACTCGGTGGCGTTGTTCAGTGCGCGATCGACGTAGGCGTCGCCCATCACCTCGCGGCGAATGCGTTCGCCATTGTCCCGTTCGTTCATGTGGTTCTCCGGTTGGCTCGATGAAGCGCTCAGTCTAGGGCTTCGACGCGGACCTTGGCGACGCCGCTGTCGAGCATGCCGAGGGCTTCGGCGGCTTTCTTCGAGAGGTCGATCAGGCGTCGCCGGGAAACCGGGCCGCGGTCGTTGATGGTCACCACCACCTGGCGCTGGTTGGCCAGGTTGGTTACCCGCACCTGGGTGCCGAACGGCAGGCTGCGGTGTGCGGCGGTGAGGGCGTTCTGGTCGAAGGAATCGCCGCTGGCGGTGCGTTTGCCGTGGTGGCGCGCGCCGTAGTAGGAGGCCTGGCCGGTTTCGCTGTAGCCGGTGGCGGTGGTGGAAGATGATCCGGGGCGAGTGACGCCGCGATCGAGGCTGGAGCAGCCGGCAAGCAGCAGTGCGGAGATCATCAGGCAGGCGGTTCGGCGCATCGGTCGCTCCATGCGGCGGGCGCTGCCCGCGATCCGTTGGGATACCCGACGGCGCGCCGGGCTTCGCAGTATGACCGCTACGCGATGAGACAAATTCCACGAAGCCTCTCCGGGTGCAGCGACTCGCCCGGAGAGGCGGCGTTTCAGCCTTCCAGCTTCTTCTTTAGCAGCTCGTTGACCTGGCCGGGGTTGGCCTTGCCCTTGCTCGCCTTCATCGCCTGGCCGACGAAGAAGCCGAACATCTTGCCGCGCTTGGCCTCGTCGCTGGCGCGGTACTGCTCGACCTGTTCGGCGTTGGCGGCCAGTACTTCGTCGAGCATCTTCTCGATGGCACCGGAATCGGTGACCTGCTTGAGACCCTTCTTCTCGATGACCTCGTCGGCCGTCGCGCCTTCGCCGGCCGCCAGGGCCTCGAAGACCATCTTGGCGAGCTTGCCGGAGAGGGTGTTGTCCTTGATCCGCAGGATCATCCCGCCCAGTTGCTCGGCCGAAACCGGCGACTGCTCGATCTCCAGGTCTTCCTTGTTGAGCAGGCTGGAGAGCTCGCCCATCACCCAGTTGGTGGCCAGCTTGGCGTCGCCGCTGACCTGCTGCACCTGCTCGAAGTAGTCGGCCAGTTCACGGCTGGCGGAGAGCACGCTGGCGTCGTACATGGAGAGGCCGAAGGCAGCCTGGAAACGCTCGCGTTTCTGCGTCGGCAGTTCCGGCAGGGTGGCCCGCACGGCAGCGAGGAAGCTCGGCTCGATGACCACCGGCAGCAGGTCCGGATCGGGGAAGTAACGGTAGTCGTTGGCTTCCTCCTTGCTGCGCATGGAGCGGGTCTGATCCTTGTTCGGGTCGTACAGGCGGGTTTCCTGGACCACCTTGCCGCCGTCCTCGATCAGCTCGATCTGGCGCTGCACCTCGTGACTGATCGCCTTCTCGATGAAGCGGAACGAGTTGACGTTCTTGATCTCGGCGCGGGTGCCGAACTCGGCCTGGCCCTTGGGCCGCACCGAGACGTTGCAGTCGCAGCGCAGCGAGCCTTCGGCCATGTTGCCGTCGCAGATGCCCAGGTAGCGCACGAGGGCGTGGATCGCCTTGGCGTAGGCCACGGCTTCCTTGGCCGAGCGGATGTCGGGCTCGGAGACGATTTCCAGCAGCGGCGTGCCGGCGCGGTTGAGGTCGATCCCGCTCATGCCGTGGAAGTCTTCGTGCAGGCTCTTGCCGGCGTCTTCCTCGAGGTGCGCGCGGGTGATGCCGACGCGCTTGAGGGTGCCGTCCTCGAGGGTGATGTCCAGGAAGCCCTTGCCGACGATGGGCAGTTCCATCTGGCTGATCTGGTAGCCCTTGGGCAGGTCGGGATAGAAGTAGTTCTTGCGTGCGAAGACGTTGCGCGCGCCGATCTCGGCGTCGATCGCCAGGCCGAACTTGCAGGCCATGCGCACCGCTTCCTCGTTGAGCACCGGCAGAACGCCGGGCATGCCGAGGTCGACCAGGCTGGCCTGGGTGTTCGGCTCTGCGCCGAAGGTAGTGGCGCTGGCGGAGAAGATCTTCGATTGGGTGGCGAGCTGTGCGTGGATTTCCAGCCCGATCACGGTTTCCCATTGCATGTTCAATATCCCTCAAATGTTTTGCGGTCTGCCCCCTCTCCCGCTTGCGGGTGAGGGTTGGGAAGAGGGTGGCGGGCCGTACCCTCTCCCCCGGCCCCACTCCCATGAATGAGAGAGGGGAGGGCTGTTTCAGAACCCGGCGGGCGTTGCCTTGTGCCAGTCGCTGACTTGCTGGTACTGGTGCGCAACGTTGAGCAGGCGACCTTCCTGGAAGTACGGAGCCAGCAGTTGCACGCCCACCGGCAGGCCATCGACGAAGCCCGCGGGCATCGACAGGCCGGGAACTCCCGCCAGGTTGGCGGTGATGGTGTAGATGTCCTGCAGGTACTCGGCGACCGGGTCGTTGCTGTTCTCGCCGAGCTTCCAGGCCGCGCTGGGCGTGGTCGGGCCGAGGATCAGGTCGACTTCCTCCTCGAACGCCTTGACGAAGTCGTTCTTGATCAGCCGGCGGATCTTCTGCGCCTTCAGGTAGTAGGCGTCGTAGTAGCCGGCGGAGAGGGCGTAGGTGCCGACCATGATCCGCCGCTTGACCTCGGCACCGAAGCCTTCGGCGCGCGAGCGCTTGTACAGGTCGGTGAGGTCCGCCGGGTTCTCGCAGCGATAGCCGAAGCGCACGCCGTCGAAACGCGACAGGTTGGAGGAGGCTTCGGCCGGGGCGATCACGTAGTACGCCGGAATCGCATGCTGCATGTTCGGCAGGCTGATGTCCTTGACCGTGGCGCCAAGCTTCTTCAGTTCCTCTACGCAGGCGAGCACCGCGTCGGCGATGCGTGCATCGAGGCCGGCGCTGAAGTACTCCACCGGCAGGCCGATGCGCAGCCCGGCGAGCGGCTGGCGCAGGGCGGCGAGGTAGTCGTCCAGCGGCTGGTCGACGCTGGTCGAGTCCTTGGCGTCGAAACCGGCCATGGCGCCGAGCATCAGCGCGCAGTCTTCGGCGGTGCGCGCCAGCGGGCCGCCCTGATCGAGGCTGGAGGCGTAGGCGATCATGCCCCAGCGCGAAACGCGGCCGTAGGTCGGCTTGATCCCGGTGAGGTTGGTGAAGGCCGCCGGCTGGCGAATCGAGCCGCCGGTGTCGGTGCCGGTGGCGGCCGGCAGCAGGCGCGCGGCCACGGCGGCCGCGGAACCGCCGGAGGAGCCCCCGGGCACGCGGCTGGCGTCCCAGGGGTTCTTCACCGGGCCGTAATGGCTGGATTCGTTGGCCGAGCCCATGGCGAACTCGTCCATGTTCAGCTTGCCGAGGGTCACGGTGCCGGCGCTGGCGAGCTTCGCCACCACGGTCGCATCGTAGGGCGCGGTGAAGTTGCCGAGGATCTTCGAGCCGCAGCTGGTGAGAACGCCCTGGGTGCAGAACAGGTCCTTGTGGCCGATCGGCGCGCCGAGCAGGGCGCCGTTCTCGCCCGCGGCGCGGCGCGCATCGGCGGCCTGCGCCTGGCTCAGCGCCAGCTCCTCGGTGACGCTGATGAAGGCGTTGAGTTGCGGGTCGAGCCGGGCGATACGGTCCAGCAGGTGGCGGGTCAGTTCTTCGGCGCAGAACTGCTTGGCGGCCAGGGCGCGGCCGATTTCGGCAAGCGTCAATGAATGCATCGTGGTTCCTTACTCGATCACTTTCGGCACGAGGTAGAGGCCCTCGGCCACGGCCGGGGCGATCGCCTGGTAGGCGTCGCGGCGATTGCTTTCGCCGACCACGTCCGCGCGCAGGCGCTGGGTGGCTTCCAGCGGGTGGGCCAGCGGCTCGATGCCGTCGGTGTCGACCGCCTGCATGCGGTCGACCAGGCCGAGAATGCTGTTGAGGGTGTCGGTGGTGCGCGGAATGTCGGCTTCATCCAGGCCTAGGCGGGCGAGGTGAGCGATCTTTTCCACATCGGAGCGTTCAAGCGCCATGGGCGTCTCCTGAGGGCGGGCGGATGACGTGGAGAGGTATCCGGAAAAGGCGGAGGAACCGAATCCCGGAGGGGCGGTCGAAAGCCGCGTTTTCCGGCTGCGCGGGCCTGCCGAAACGCGTTCGACGCGGCCTGCGTTGCGGGTCCGTAGGGCCCGGGAAAACGGCCAATCTACCACAGCGCGCGGGTTGCCCAAAATCCCTGTCGTTGTTAGAGTTTGCGCACTTTTTTACCCACGCGTCGCCCCAGGGTCTCTCTCCTCATGTTCAAGAAATTACGTGGCATGTTTTCCAGCGATCTGTCGATCGACCTGGGAACTGCCAACACCCTTATTTACGTGCGTGAACGCGGCATCGTCCTGAACGAGCCCTCTGTCGTCGCCATTCGTACCAGCGCCAATAATCAGAAGAGTGTGGTTGCCGTCGGTACCGAAGCCAAGCGCATGCTCGGCCGTACGCCGGGCAACATTTCGGCCATTCGTCCGATGAAGGACGGCGTCATCGCCGACTTCAGCGTCTGCGAAAAGATGCTCCAGTACTTCATCAACAAGGTTCACGAGAACAGCTTCCTGCAGCCCTCGCCGCGCGTGCTGATCTGCGTGCCGTGCAAGTCGACCCAGGTCGAGCGCCGGGCTATCCGCGAATCCGCCCTCGGTGCCGGTGCGCGTGAAGTGTTCCTCATCGAAGAGCCGATGGCCGCTGCCATCGGCGCCGGGCTGCCGGTCGAGGAAGCGCGCGGCTCGATGGTCGTCGACATCGGCGGCGGCACCACCGAAATCGCGCTGATCTCGCTCAACGGCGTGGTCTACGCCGAGTCCGTGCGCGTCGGCGGCGACCGCTTCGACGAAGCCATCGTCACCTACGTGCGCCGCAACTACGGTTCGCTGATCGGCGAATCCACCGCCGAGCGCATCAAGCAGGAAATCGGCACCGCCTACCCGAGCACCGAAATCCGCGAGATCGACGTCCGCGGCCGCAACCTGGCCGAAGGCGTACCGCGCAGCTTCACCCTCAGCTCCGCCGAAGTGCTCGAAGCGCTGCAGGAATCCCTGGCGACCATCGTCCAGGCGGTGAAGAGCTGCCTGGAGCAGTCGCCGCCCGAACTGGCCTCGGACATCGCCGAGCGCGGCCTGGTGCTGACCGGTGGCGGTGCGCTGCTGCGCGATCTGGACAAGCTGCTGTCCCAGGAAACCGGCCTGCCGGTGATCGTCGCCGAGGACCCGCTGACCTGCGTGGCCCGTGGCGGCGGTCGCGCCCTGGAAATGATGGATCGCCACGCCATGGATCTGCTGTCTACGGAGTAAGCGGCGAACTGCAGGCCACTCGCTGCGGGCGGAACTCCGGCCGGTCCGGTATCCGCCCCGCGGCAAAGCGCTTGAAGCTTGCGGCTGCGAGGTGCCGACCATCAAACCGTTATTCGCCAAAGGACCTTTGCTCGGTGTACGCCTGCTGGTGTTCGTCGTGCTTTCGGCTGCCTTGATGGTGGTGGACGCGCGGTTCGATTTCCTCAAGCCGGCGCGCGGCCAGATGGGCCTCGTGCTGACCCCGTTCTACTGGCTCACCGAGCTGCCGGTGCGCACCTGGGAAGGCCTCACCCAGCAGGTCGCCAGCCGTGGCGAACTGGTCGCCGAGAACGAGAAGCTCAAGGCCGAGGCCCTGTTGATGCAGCGTCGCCTGCAGAAGCTCGCCACGCTGACCGAGCAGAACGTGCGCCTGCGCGAACTGCTGAACTCGTCCGCGCTGGTGGACGACAAGGTGCTGGTCGGCGAGCTGATCGGCGTCGATCCGAACCCCTTCACCCATCGCATCATCATCGACAAGGGCGGCCAGGACGGCGTGTTCCTCGGCCAGCCGGTGCTCGATGCACGCGGGCTGATGGGCCAGGTCGTCGAGGTGATGCCCTACACCTCGCGGGTGTTGCTGCTCACCGACACCACCCACAGCATTCCCGTGCAGGTGAACCGCAACGGCCTGCGCGCCATCGCCAGCGGCACCGGCAACCCCGAGCGCCTTGAGCTTCGCCATGTCGCCGATACCGCCGACATAAAGGAAGGCGATCTGCTGGTCAGTTCCGGCCTCGGCCAGCGCTTCCCGGCCGGTTATCCGGTAGCGACGGTGAAGGAAGTCATCCACGACTCCGGCCAGCCGTTCGCCATCGTCCGCGCGGTGCCCACCGCGGCGTTGAACCGCAGTCGCTACGTCTTGCTGGTGTTCACCGACACCCGTTCGCCGGAAGAGCGCGCCAATGCCGCCGCCGAGGCGCAGGTGGCCGCTGACCAGAAGGCTGCCGGCGACGATGGGCAGAACCCCGCCACGCCGCCTGGCACGCCAGCTCCGGCCGCGCCGCCGACCCAGGCGCCGCCCGGGCAGGTCCCGCCCAACCCCGATCAGGGAGATCGCTGATGGTCGCGCGGCGTTCCAACAATGGCTGGCTGGTCTGGCTGACCTTCATCCTGGCGATGCTGCTCAGCGTGGCGCCGATGCCGGCATTCATGGAAATCGGTCGGCCGCTGTGGCCGGCGCTGGTGTTGACCTACTGGACGCTGGCGTTGCCGCAGAAGGTCGGGATGACCACCGCCTGGGTCATCGGCATCGCTCAGGACGTGCTCAACGGCACGCTGCTGGGGCAGAACGCGCTGGTACTGACGCTCATCGTGTTCCTCGTGCTGGCGCTGCACCAGCGCCTGCGGATGTTCCCGATGTGGCAGCAGAGCCTGGTGCTGCTGGTGGTCTTCGGCCTGGCGCAACTGGTCCAGCTGTGGCTCAACGCGCTCACCGGCAACCGTCCGCCGACGCTTGCCTTCGTCCTCCCCGCCCTGGTCAGCGCCTTGCTCTGGCCCTGGGTCTGCGCGGCCCTGCGCGGCCTGCACCTGCGTCTGAACGTCAATTGAGCGGCGGGTCGGCGTGCCTTCCGCACGACAGGAAGCATTCCATGACCACACCCGTCCTCCATCTCGCCTCCGCTTCGCCACGCCGCCAGGAACTGCTGGCGCAGATCGGCGTGCGTTTCGTCAGCCGGGTCGCGCCGATCGATGAAACGCCGTTGCCTGGTGAGGCCGCGGCGGCCTACGTCGAGCGCCTCGCGCTGGCCAAGGCGCGGGCCGTGCAGGCGACCCTCGAGCAGCCGGCCGGCGCCGTGGTGCTCGGTGCCGACACCGCCGTGGTGCTCGACGGGCGCATCCTCGGCAAGCCGCGCGACCGTGACGAGGCGCTGGCCACGCTGGCCGCGTTGTCCGCACGTGAACATGAAGTGCTCACCGCCGTCGCCCTGGTCGACGCTCAGCGCCACGCCACGCGCGTGGTCGCCAGCCGGGTGCGTTTCCGCGCCCTGGAACGCGCGGAGATCGAGGCCTACTGGGAGACCGGCGAGCCCTGCGACAAGGCGGGCAGCTACGGCATCCAGGGGTTGGCCGCGGTTTTCGTCAGCGGGCTGCAGGGCAGCTACTCGGCCGTGGTAGGGCTGCCGCTGTGCGAAACGGCGGAACTGTTGGCGAGCTTTGGCATCCGTTGCTGGGGCACGGACGTTGTCCCGGGGTGCTGAGTTGGAAGCCAGCGCGGGAAAGCTGTACAACTCAGCCACTGCCCTTCGGCTTTGCGCCAACGAGAACAATATGAGCGAAGAGATCCTGATCAACATCACGCCGATGGAATCGCGCGTGGCCGTGGTGGAGAACGGTGTGCTGCAGGAAGTGCACGTCGAGCGCACCCAGCGGCGTGGCATCGTCGGCAACATCTACAAGGGCAAGGTGGTCCGCGTGCTGCCGGGCATGCAGGCGGCGTTCGTCGACATCGGCCTGGAGCGCGCGGCGTTCATCCATGCCTCGGAAATCTCCACCCGCGAAGGCAGCGCGGTGGAAAGCATCAGCGCGCTGGTCCACGACGGCCAGGCGCTGGTGGTGCAGGTGACCAAGGACCCGATCGGCAGCAAGGGCGCGCGGTTGACCACGCACCTGTCGATCCCGTCGCGCTACCTGGTGTACATGCCGCGCACCGCGCACGTCGGCATCTCGCTGAAGATCGAGGACGAGGCCGAGCGCGAACGCCTGAAGAAGGTGGTCGCCGACTGCGTTGCCGCCGAAGGCATCCAGGAGAACGGTGGCTTCATCCTGCGCACCGCTGCCGACGGCGCGCGCGCCGAGGATATCCTCGCCGACATCCGCTACCTGCGCCGGCTGTGGGACCAGATCGCCGCGCAGATGCAGGAGACCAGGGCGCCGACGGTGATCTACGAGGACCTTTCGCTGGCTCTGCGCACGCTGCGCGACCTGGTCAGCCCGCGCACCGAGAAGATTCGCATCGACTCCCGGGAAACCTTCCAGAAGGTCACCCAGTTCGTCGCCGAGCTGATGCCGGAAGTCGCCGACCGCCTGGAGCACTATCCGGGCGAGCGGCCGATCTTCGATCTCTACGGAGTCGAGGACGAAATCCAGAAGGCGCTGGAGCGCAAGGTGCTGCTCAAGTCCGGCGGCTACCTGGTGGTCGACCCGGCCGAGGCGATGACCACCATCGACGTCAACACCGGGGCGTTCGTCGGTCATCGCACGCTGGAAGAAACGATCTTCAAGACCAACCTCGAGGCGGCCACGGCCATTGCCCGGCAGCTGCGCCTGCGCAACATCGGCGGCATCATCATCATCGATTTCATCGACATGGAGGACGAGGAGCATCAGCGCCAGGTCCTGCGCACGCTGGAAAAACAGCTCGAACGCGACCATGCGAAGACCAACATCATCGGCATCACCGAGCTCGGCCTGGTGCAGATGACCCGCAAGCGCACCCGCGAGAGCCTCGAGCAGATCCTCTGCGAGCCCTGCGGCCATTGCCACGGCCGCGGCAAGCTGAAGACCCCGGAAACCACCTGCTACGAAATCTTCCGTGAAATCCTCCGCGAGGCGCGTGCCTACCAGGCCGAGGGTTACCGGGTGCTGGCCAACCAGAAGGTGGTCGACCGGCTGCTCGACGAGGAATCCGGCAACGTCGCCGATCTCGAGGCGTTCATCGGGCGCACCATCAAGTTTCAGGTCGAAACCATGTACTCCCAGGAACAGTACGACGTGGTGCTGCTCTGAGCGCGCCGCTCGACGAGGGCCGTGCGGCCCGGCTGCTCGGCGCCCTCGTGCGTGGCGGGCTGTGGGCCTGCGCGCTGTTCCTGGTGCTGGCGGCGCTGTATGTGAGCCTCGGTCGGCAACTGGTGCCGTTGCTGGCGGAGTACCGCGCCGAGGTGCAGGCCAAGGCCGGCGAGGCGTTGCAGATGCCGGTCAGTATCGGCAGCCTGGAAGGTCGCTGGCAGGGTTTCGCACCGGTGCTGTTCGCCCACGACGTGCTGGTCGGCGATGCCAATGCGCACCTGCGCCTGGAGCAGGTGCGGATCAAGCCCGACCTGCTCGCCAGCCTGCTGGCGCGGCAGGTGCGCATCGCCCATCTGGAACTGAGCGGCGTGCAACTCAGCCTGGTCCAGGACGAGGAGGGCAAGTGGGCGCTGCAGGGGCTGCCGCAGCGTCCCGACCAGCCGCCCGTGCAGCCGGCGCAGATACTCGAGCAGCTGCGCAAGGTTTCCACGCTGTCCGTGCTGGACAGCCAGCTGATCCTCAAACCCTCCGGCGCCGAGCCCATCGGCATCAGCTCGGTCGGCCTGACCCTGCGCAGCGGCGCCCGCCAGCGCCTCGATGGTCGGCTGATGCTGCCGGACGGCCAGCCGCTGATGTTCGACCTCAACAGTCGGCTGAGCGCCAGCGGCTGGCAGGACACCGAGGCCGAGTTGTACCTGAGCCTGCCGCAGAGCGACTGGGCGCAATGGCTGCCGGCGCGGCTCACCCGCGACTGGCACATCGGTGCATTGCAGGCCGGTGGCGAAGTCTGGGCCACCTGGGCCAACGGCGGCGTCGCCCGTGCGGTGGCCCGCCTGCATGCGCCTAAGGTGTCCGCCGGTTATGCCGAGCGCAAGCCGGTGACGATGGACGACCTGGCCTTCAACGCCTACTACGACCGTCGCGACGATGGCTTCGACCTGCTGGTCGATTCGCTGGCCGTGAGCCTCGGCGAAACCCGTTGGGGCGAGGTCAAGCTGGCGCTGGGGCAGCAGCGCCGTGGCGCGGCCGACGAAGTCTGGAAGCTCGCCGCCGACCGGCTCGACCTGACCCCGCTGGCACCTGCCGTCGAGGCCCTGGCGCCGCTGCCGGACACGCTCGCCGAGATCATCGACGGCCTGCAACCGCGCGGTTCCCTGCACAACGTGCAGCTGGCCTGGCAACCCCAGGCGGAGGGCGACAAGCGCGTCCAGTTCGCCGCCAACCTCGAGCGCATCGCCTTCAACGCCGTGCATGGGGCGCCCGCCGCGGAGAACGTCAGTGGCGCCATCTCCGGTGACCTCGGCCAGGGCGAGCTGCGCCTGGATGCCCCGGATTTCGTGCTGCACCTCGATCATTTCTTCCCGCAGCCGTGGAAATACCGCCAGGCCAACGCGCGCCTGACCTGGAGCCTCGATCAGGAAGCCTTCACCCTCGCCAGCCGCTACATGAAGGTCAGTGGCGACGAGGGCGAGCTCGCCGGCGACATGCTGATCCGCCTGCAGCGCGACCCGTCGCGGGAAAGCTACATGGACCTGCGCGTGACGCTGCACGACGGCGACGCGCGCTACACCGAGAAGTACCTGCCGACGGTGACGCCGGCCCTCAGCCCGGCGCTGGCCGACTGGCTGAAGACGGCGATCCGTGGCGGGCGCATCGACGAAGGCTGGTTCCAGTACCAGGGCTCGCTGATGCACGGCGCGCAGGACGGCGCCCGGTCCATCGACCTGTTCTTCAAGGTGCACGACGCCGAACTGGCCTTTCAGCCCGGCTGGCCGTCGGTGCGCGGTGCGCGGGGCGAAGTGTTCGTCGAGGACAGCGGCGTGCGGGTCGACGTCTCCGAAGGGCTGCTGCTGGACAGCCGCGTGACCGACGTCAAGGCGCGGGTGCCGCATGTGCCGGCGGGGCAGGTGTCGCGCCTGCTGATCGACGGCAAGGTCGCCAGCAGCGTGGCCGACGGCTTGAAGATCCTCCAGGAAACCCCGCTGAAGAGCGCCGCCGAATCCTTC
The DNA here is from genome assembly GCF_002438225.1 of Pseudomonas sp. UBA6310. NCBI lineage: Bacteria > Pseudomonadati > Pseudomonadota > Gammaproteobacteria > Pseudomonadales > Pseudomonadaceae > Pseudomonas > Pseudomonas sp. UBA6310. Next base: position 139,160 of record NZ_DJTK01000035.1, read on the forward strand.
GCCGGCTGGCGTGGCGAGGGGCCGCTGGATGGCCGTCTGCAGCTCGACATCCCGTTGAACAAGGGCGGGCAGCCGCTGGTCGTGGTCGATTTCGCCACCCAGGGCGCGACGCTGCGCATCGACAAGCCACTGCTTGAACTGAGCCAGGTGTCCGGGGCGTTCCGTTTCGACAGCGCCAAGGGCCTCAGCGCGCCGGACGTGCGTGCGCAACTGTTCGGCAGGCCGGTGCAGGGCAAGGTGTTCGCCGAAGGCAGCGCCCGGCCGCTGACACGCATCGAGGCCAGCGGCCAGGTGGCGGTGAAGACGCTCGCCGAATGGCTCGGCGTGACCCAGACGCTGCCCGTGACCGGCAGCATTCCCTATCGCCTCGGCGTGTCGATTTCCGACGACAGCCAGCTGCGCGTCGACTCCGACCTCAAGGGCGTCGGCATCGAACTGCCCGCGCCCTTCGGCAAGGGCGTCGACGAGACCCGCAACGCCACCTGGCGGATGAACCTGAGCGGTCCCGAGCGGCGCATGTGGGCCGACCTGCAGGACGCCGGCAGCCTGGCGCTGGCGATGCCGGCGAACGACCAGAAGCAGCTGCGTGGCGAGCTGCTGCTCGGCGCAGGCGCCGCGGTGGCGCCGGTCGACCGTGGCCTTAGGGTGCGCGGGAGCCTCGCCAAATTCGACCTGGATGCCTGGAAATCCGCGCTGGAGCAGAGCAAGGCGCCGGTGCAGCCGAAGGACGCGCAGCAACTGCTGCGCGCCATCGACGTGCGCATCGGTACCTTCAAGGGATTCGGACGCGAGGTGAACGACGTCAGCGCGCAGATCCAGCGTGGCCAGCACACCTGGCAGGCGATCATCGACAGTGACCCGCTGTCCGGGCGCATCGACCTGCCGGACGACGACAGCCCGGTCTACGTCGACCTGCGTCGTTTGCGCCTGCCGGCCGCCGATCCCGTGCCGCTCGATCCGCAGGCGCCGGTGGTGGAGAAACCCGATCCGCTGGCCGATGTCGATCCGCGTTCGCTGCCGGCGCTCAACCTGCATGTGGACCAGGTGTACCAGGGCGACGTGCTGCTCGGCGCCTGGTCGTTCAAGTCGCGGCCAACCGCCACCGGCGCGCGCTTCAGCGACGTGAAGCTGGGCCTCAAGGGCCTGCAGATCAACGGCGAGGGTGGCTGGGAAGGCCAGGGCGCGCCCGCCAGCTGGTTCAAGGGGAAGCTCGGCGGCGGCGATCTCTCCAACGTGTTGCTGGCCTGGGATTTCGCACCGAGCGTGACCAGCGAGAAGTTCAGCCTGGATGTCGACGGGCGCTGGCCGGGCTCGCCGGCCTGGTTCAGCCTCAAGCGTTTCTCCGGTGACATCGACGCCAGCCTGCACAAGGGGCAGTTCGTCGAGGCCCAGGGCTCCGCCTCGGCGCTGCGCGTGTTCGGCCTGCTCAACTTCAACTCCATCGGCCGGCGCCTGCGCCTGGACTTCTCCGACCTGCTCGGCAAAGGCCTCAGCTATGACCGGGTCAAGGGACGCCTGCTCGGCAGCGACGGCGTGTTCACCACCCGCGAACCGATCACCCTGACCGGGCCCTCGAGCAACCTCGAGCTGAACGGCACGCTGGACATGCTCAATGACCAGATCGACGCCAAGCTGCTGGTGACCTTGCCGGTGAGCAACAACCTGCCGATCGCCGCGCTGATCGTCGGCGCGCCGGCCATCGGCGGTGCGCTGTTCGTCGCCGACAAGCTGTTCGGTGACAAGGTGGCGCGGCTGGCCAGCGTACAGTACGACGTGGAAGGCTCGCTGCAGGACCCGAAGATCAGCTTCGACAAGCCGTTCGAGAAGCCGAAGTGAGCGGCCCGTGCGAACCCGCCGCTCTCCCTGTCCGCGTGGAGCGCCCATGAACATTGCGCTGATCCAGATGGTCAGCCAGGACGATGTCCTGGCCAATCTCGCGGCCGCCCAGCGGTTGTTGCGACAGGCCGCGGACGGCGGCGCGCGGCTCGCCGTGCTGCCGGAGAACTTCGCCGCGATGGGCCGTCGCGACGCCTTGCGCATCGGCCACGAGGAAGCCGCCGGGCGCGGACCGATCCTGCCGTGGTTGAAACGCACTGCCCGTGACCTCAGGTTATGGATAGTGGCGGGCACCGTGCCGCTGCCGGCCGATGACGAGCCGCACGGCAAGCCCAACGCCTGCTCGCTGCTGATCGACGAGGACGGCGAGCGCGCGGCGCGTTACGACAAACTGCACCTGTTCGATGTCGACGTGAGCGACAGCCGCGGTCGTTACCGGGAGTCCGATGATTACCGGCACGGCGGACAACTGGTGGTGGCGGATACGCCGGTCGGCAGGCTAGGGCTGAGCGTCTGTTACGATTTGCGCTTTGCGGAGCTGTACACGCGATTGCGCGAGGCCGGCGCCGAGCTGATCAGCGCGCCCTCGGCGTTCACCGCGGTGACCGGCGCCGCGCATTGGGACGTGCTGGTGCGTGCCCGCGCCATCGAAACCCAGTGCTACCTGCTGGCGGCGGCGCAGGGCGGCATGCACCCCGGCCCGCGCGAGACCTACGGCCATTCGCTGCTGGTCGACCCCTGGGGGCGCATCGTCGCCGAGCAGGCGGCCGGCGAGGGCGTGCTGTTCGGTCAGCGCGACGCCGAGGAACAGGCGAGCATCCGCCAGCGCATGCCGGTCACTGGCCACCGGCGTTTTTCCGTGTCGACCGCCCCGCGGCCGATCACCCTGGAGTGACTATGACGACCATGCTGCACCGCGTAAGCGAACACCTGTTGAGCCCCGGCGGCCTGAGCCTGGACGCCCTGCCGGCGTTGCTCGGTGAACTCGCCGGGCCGGGTATCGACGCCGCCGACCTGTATTTCCACGACCAGGTTTCCGAGTCCTGGGTCCTCGAGGACGGCATCGTCAAGGACGGCAGCTTCAACCTCGATCAGGGCGTCGGCGTGCGAGCGCTGTCCGGCGAGAAGACCGGCTTCGCCTACAGCAACGCGATCACCGGTGCCGCGCTGGGTGCCGCTGCCCGTGCCGCGCGCTCGATCGCCCGCGCCGGCCAGGAAGGCCGCGTGCAGGCCTTCGCCAGCCCGGACGTGCCGCGCCTGTATGCGCTGGACAACCCGCTGGACGTGCTCGACCGCGCGCAGAAGGTCGAGCTGCTCAAGCGCATCGACGTCGCCACCCGCGCGCTCGATCCGCGCATCAAGCAGGTCACCGTCAGCCTCGCCGGCGTCTGGGAACGCATCCTCGTCGCCGCGCTGGACGGCAGCCTGGGCGCGGACATCCGCCCGCTGGTGCGCTTCAACGTTAGCGTGATCGTCGAGCAGAACGGCCGTCGCGAGCGCGGCAGCCACGGCGGCGGCGGGCGTACCGACTACCGTTTCTTCCTCGACAGCGTGGGCCTCGAAGACCGCGCCACCGGCTACGCGCGCGAGGCGCTGCGCCAGGCGCTGGTGAACCTCGAGGCGATTCCCGCGCCGGCCGGCACGCTGCCGGTGGTGCTCGGGTCCGGCTGGTCCGGCGTGCTCCTGCACGAGGCGGTCGGGCACGGCCTGGAAGGCGACTTCAACCGCAAGGGCAGCTCGGCCTACAGCGGGCGCATGGGCGAGCGCGTGGCGTCGAGCCTGTGCACCATCGTCGACGACGGCACCCTGGCCGACCGCCGCGGCTCGCTGAGCATCGACGACGAAGGCACGCCGACCCATTGCACCACGCTGATCGAGAACGGCGTACTCAAGGGCTACATGCAGGACAAGCTGAACGCGCGCCTGATGGGCGTGGCGCCGACCGGCAACGGCCGTCGCGAATCCTACGCGCACCTGCCGATGCCGCGCATGACCAACACCTACATGCTGGCCGGTGAAAGCGACCCGGAAGAAATCATCCGCTCGGTGAAGAAGGGCATCTACTGCGCCAGCCTCGGCGGCGGTCAGGTGGACATCACCAGTGGCAAGTTCGTTTTCTCCACCAGCGAGGCCTACCTGATCGAGGACGGCAAGCTCGGCGCCCCGGTGAAAGGCGCGACGCTGATCGGCAACGGTCCGGAAGTGATGAACAAGGTGTCGATGGTCGGCAACGACCTGGCGCTGGACAGCGGCGTCGGCACCTGCGGCAAGGACGGCCAGTCGGTGCCGGTGGGCGTCGGTCAGCCGACGCTGAAGATCGACGGGATCACCGTGGGTGGAACCGGCGCCTGACGGCGCCGGAGCGGCGGATCAACGAAGCCCGCGCAGGGTTTCGTCGAGCTCGCGGATGTACTTGAAGACCTTGCGCGCGGCGGCCGGCGGTTTGTTGTGGGCCGCCTCGTGCTGGGCATGACGGACCAGGCTGCGCAGGTGCTGGCGGTCGGTTTCCGGGTATTCGGCAACGAAGTTTTCCAGCGTGGTGTCGTCGCCGCCGATCAGCCGGTCGCGCCAGCGTTCCAGGGCGTGAAAACGCTCGTTGTACTGGCGGGTGGACGAGTCGAGCTGGTCGACCAGGGCGAGAATCGCCTCGACGTCCTGATCGCGCATCAGCTTGCCGATGAACTGGACGTGGCGTTTGCGGGCGACGTTGGCGGTGTGCTTCGGCGCTTCGGCCAGCGCCCGGCGCAGGGCATCGGACAGCGGCATGCGTTCGAGCACGTCGGGCTTGAACTGGGTCAGGCGCTGGCCGAGCTCCTGCAACGCATGCAGCTCGCGCTTGACCTGGGATTTGCTCTTCTCCTCGGAGAAGGCATCGTCGATAGATTCAGACATGGGGGCGATCCAGTGGAAAACGCCGCCATGATAACAGCAGCCCCACGGCGGGCGCTTGCAGCCCGTTCTTGCGGCGCTGCCAACGAACAGATTGAGGAGTCGCCATGAGTTCTACAGACATCGTCGGGCCGCAGGCCCTGCCGGAATTGCAGGCGAAGGTCGAACGCATCATCGCCGAAGCCCGGCGCCAGGGCGCTACCGCCAGCGAGGTGTCGGTGTCGGTGGAGCAGGGGCTGTCCACCTCGGTGCGCCAGCGCGAGGTCGAAACCGTCGAATTCAACCGCGACGAAGGCTTCGGCATCACCCTCTACCTGGGACAGCGCAAGGGCTCGGCGAGCACCTCGGCGAGTGGCGACGCGGCGATCCAGGAAACCGTGGCGGCGGCCCTGGCGATCGCCCGGCATGCCTCCGAGGACGAGGCCGCCGGCCTCGCCGACGCCGCGCTGATGGCCCGCGAGCTGCCCGAGCTGGACCTCTACCATCCCTGGGCGATCACCCCGGAGCGCGCCATCGAACTGGCGCTGGACTGCGAGGCGCACGCCTTCGATACCGATACGCGGATTCGCAACGCCGATGGAACCAGCGTCAGCACCCACCAGGGCTGCCGGGTCTACGGCAACAGCCACGGTTTCGTCGGCGGTTACGCCAGCACCCGCCACAGCCTCAGCTGCGTGATGATCGCCGAGGCCGACGGGCAGATGCAGCGCGACTACTGGTACGACGTCAACCGCCAGGGCGAACTGCTCGGCGCGCCGGCCTACATCGGCCGCCGCGCTGCCGAGCGCGCGGTGAGCCGCCTTGGTGCGCGTCCGGTGCCGACCTGCGAAGTGCCGGTGCTGTTCGCCGCCGAGCTGGCGACCGGGCTGTTCAGTCATTTCCTCGCCGCGGTGTCCGGCGGCAACCTCTACCGCAAATCCTCGTTTCTCGAAGGCGCGCTGGGCGAGCGGCTGTTCCCCGAGTGGCTGACGCTCGACGAGCGTCCGCACATTCCCCGCGCCATGGCCAGCGCCTCTTTCGACGGCGACGGCCTGGCGACCTACGCCAAGCCTTTCGTGGCCAATGGCGAGCTGGTCTCCTACGTGCTTGGCACCTATTCCGGGCGCAAGCTGGGCATGCCGAGCACGGCGAACGCCGGAGGCGTGCACAACCTCTTCGTCAGCCACGGCGAGGAAGACCAGAAGGCCCTGCTCAAGCGCATGGGCCGCGGGCTGCTGGTCACCGAGCTGATGGGGCAGGGGCTGAACCTGGTGACCGGCGACTATTCGCGCGGCGCCGGCGGTTACTGGGTGGAGAACGGCGAGATCCAGTTCCCGGTGCAGGAAGTCACCATCGCCGGCAACCTGCGCGACATGTTCCGCCAGATCGTCGCCGTCGGCAGTGACCTCGAACTGCGCAGCAACATCCGCACCGGCTCGGTGCTGATCGAGAAGATGACGGTGGCGGGTAGCTGACATGGCGAAGAAGAAAACACTGCTGCGCGCCAAGCCGGCGCCGGGGCAGGCGATATCCGGGACTCAGCGCAAGTTCAACGGCCTGGTGGAAACCCTCGAAGGCGAGCGCGAGCGTCTGGAGGCCTGGCAGGGCGTGATCGACGACTACGAGCGCTTCTTCGGCGAGACCTACCTGCCGCTGCTGGACGCGCACTGGGCGCTCAACCGACAGCTCGCCGAGGCACTCGATCGGGCTTCCACCGGCGTCGAGCTGAGCGCCGCGCACCGTCAGCTGGTCGACGAGATCATTCTCGATTCGGTGCTGCCGCTGATCGAGAGCGGCGAGAAGGACGACTCACTGCGCGGCTTGGTCGAGCGCCACAGCGCCCTGGATTTCGACACGCTGGTGCAGCAGGCGCAGGCCCTGCAGGACGCATTGGCGGGCGAAACGGAGGATTCCGCCGATGCCGTGGAGGCCGGGGAAGGGGGCGAGTCGCGTGGTCTGTCGAGCGCTGAGCCGCCCCCCGCCGCGGAGCGCCCGCGGCTGCTGCGTGGGCGGCATGATGAAGAAGCGCGGCGTCAGGCCAGTCGCAGCGTACGCGAGGTCTACCGGCAGCTCGCCAGCAGCCTGCATCCGGACCGCGAAGCCGACAGCGCCGAACGCGAGCGCAAGACGGTGCTGATGCAACAGGTCAACCAGGCCTACGAGCGCAGCAACCTGCTGACCCTGCTGCAGTTGCAGCTGGAGATCGAGCAGATCCGGCCGAGCAACCTCGCCGACCTTGCAGACGACAAGCTCAAGCACTTCAACCGCGTGCTCACCGATCAGTTGGAGGAGGTGCGCGACGAGGTGGCGAACGAGGAGCAGCTGTTCCGCGACTGCTTCGACCTGGATCCGCAGCAGGCGGTGAATCCGAAGATCGTGCGGCGGCTGTCGCGCCAGCAGAGCGCCTTCCTCGAGGAAGACAACGCCTACCTGAGCGAGGACATCAAGCAGCTGCAGCAGCCGGAAAACCTCTTTGCCTGGCTCGACGAGCAACTCAAGCGCGAGCAGGAAGCCAAGGAGATGGGGCTCGCCTGAGCCTCCGTCGCGCTCCTCGCTCCCCCGGCTGTCAGCGCGACAGCCACGTGTAGCACCACTCCCTTCTTTGCGGTCGCCAGCTCTTTCCGGGCAGGCGACCGTTTCCGTTCTTCCTCGAAAGCCCCTGCAAGTGATCATCGGTACCCACGCGTTGTTCGGGCTGGGTCGTCGGCCGCTGTCGCCGCAGGTGCTGCTGTTCGTCATCGCCGTAGTCCCCGCACAACATCCCCGAGGGCCTGGCGGTGGGCGTTTTGGCCGGCGCGAGACTGGCCGGAGCGGACAGCGTGGCGTTGGGCATCGCGCTGCAGGATCTGCCGGAAGGCTGATCATCCCGCTGGTGCTGGTGCTGGTGCTGGTGCTGGTGGGTTGGGATGGGAAGATGGCGGGCGCTGCTGATCGGTGCGGCTTGCCGGTCGGTCGAGCCGCTGTTCGCGGTGATCTGTGCCTGGCTGGTGGCCGTTTCGACGCTGCTATTGCCCTGGGGGTTGGCGATGGCGGCGGGGGCGATGCTGACTTCGAAGCCGAGGCGAGCAGCGGCCTAGTGCTGGGGTTCTGCCTGATGAGGGGGCTGGATACCGCGCTGGCCTGAGCCGGCGCCTCACTCGCCTTCGTCGAAGCGGTTGTTGATCAGTTCGACCAGCGCGTCCAGCGCCTCGTCGCACTGCTCGCCCTCGGTATGCAGGTGGATTGCAGTGCCCATCCCGGCGGCCAGCATCATGACCGCCATGATGCTCTTGCCATCGACCAGGCTTTCCGGCCCACGCCCCACGCGAACGGCGCAGGGAAAGCGGCCGGCAACGCCGACGAACTTGGCGGCGGCGCGTGCATGCAGGCCGAGTTTGTTGATGATGGTGATTTCACACGCAGGCATCGCGGGTTCCTTAATGAAGGTCGCGGTGGCGAACCTGGACGTTCTTCAATTGTTCTTTGAGGGCGGCGCCGAGGCGTTCCGCAAGGTAGACCGAGCGATGGTGGCCACCGGTGCAACCGATGGCGACCGTGACATAGGCGCGGTTGCTGGCGGCGAAGCGCGGCAGCCATTTCTGCAGATAGGTACTGATGTCCTGATACATCTCCTGCACATCCGGTTGCGCTGAAAGGTAGTCGATCACCGGTTGCTCAAGGCCCGAATGTTCGCGCAGCTCCGGTTTCCAGTAAGGGTTGGGCAGGCAGCGCACGTCGAACACCAGGTCGGCATCCACCGGCATCCCGCGCTTGAAGCCGAAGGATTCGATGAGAAAGGCTGTGCCGGGTTCGGGCTTGTTCAGCAGGCGCAACTTGATGGTGTCGCGCAACTGGTAGAGGTTGAGGTGGGTGGTGTCGATCTTCAGGTCGGCGAGGTCTGCGATCGGGCCGAGCAGCTGGCTTTCATCGTCGATGGCTTCGGCCAGCGAGCGGGTGGCGCTGGTCAGCGGATGGCGCCGACGGGTCTCGGAGAAACGCTTGAGCAGTGTCTCCGGGTCCGCATCGAGAAACAGCACATCGGACTGGATATGCCGGCCGCGGACTTCGGCGAGCAGTTCGGGAAAACGCTGCAGGTGGCTCGGCAGGTTACGCGCATCGATGGACACGGCGACCAGAGGCTGCGCGAGTTCGGTGTGGATCAGCGCCCGCTCGGCGAGCTCGGGCAGCAGGCCGGCCGGAAGGTTGTCGATGCAATAGAAGCCGTTGTCTTCCAGCACGTCGAGCGCGGTGCTCTTGCCGGATCCGGATCTGCCGCTGACGATGATCAGACGCATAGGTTGGCCTTAGTGCCCGCTCTGTACGTCCACCACGACCTGATACAGGGCCTCGCTGCTATCCGCCGCACGCAGGCGCTCGCGCACCTCGGCACGGTCGAGCATGCTGGCTATCTGGCGGAGCAATTCGAGGTGTTCATCGGTGGCCGCCTGCGGCACCAGCAGGACGAACAGCAGGTCCACCGGCGCACCGTCGATGGCGTCGAAGTCGACCGCCGTTTCCAGGTGCATGACCGCGCTGATCGGCGATTCGCAGCCGGCGAGGCGGCAGTGGGGAATGGCGATGCCGTTGCCGAAGCCGGTGGAACCGAGCTTTTCGCGGGCAACCAGGCTTTCGAAGATGTCCTGGGTTTCCAGGGTCGGTAACTCGCGGGCGATCAGTTGGGCGATCTGCTCGAGTACACGTTTCTTGCTGCCGCCCGGCACGCCCACGAGGGCGCGACCGGGGGTCAGGATATTTTCAAGTCGGATCATAGGGGAGGGTCAGCGAGCCGCAGCACCTTGCTGGCGGTTCAGTTGCTTTTCCTTGTGCTTGATCAGCTGGCGATCCAGTTTGTCGACCAGCAGGTCGATGGCCGCGTACATGTCGTCATGCTCCGCATTGGCGACCACTTCGCCCCCGGCGATGCGCAGGGTGGCTTCGATTTTCTGTTTCAGCTTTTCGACTTCCATGATCACCTGGACGTTGGTGATCTTGTCGAAGTGTCGCTCGAGGCGACTGAATTTCTCCTCGATATAGTCGCGTAGGGCGTCGGTCACATCCAGTTGATGGCCACTGATGTTGACTTGCATACCGCTTCTCCTTGTTGCCGCTTAGAAGAGACAGGCTGACGGGCCTGCCACCGAAAATCTGGCGTTTGAGGCTCTTTTGCCGCTCTCCGGCTATCCGGAGCAGGGGAAGGCGCATGCCTTCGTTTCGGGGCTGACTACATCAGTCGCTTGCGTTCGCTCGAAGGCGCTATGCCCAGCGATTCGCGGTACTTGGCGACTGTGCGACGTGCCACCTGAATGCCCTGTGCTTCCAGTAAACCAGCGATCTTGCTGTCGCTCAACGGCTTTTTCGCGTTTTCCGCGGCGACCAGTTTCTTGATGATCGCGCGGATCGCGGTGGACGAGCATTCGCCCCCTTCCGAGGTGCTGACGTGGCTGGAGAAAAAGTATTTCAGCTCGTAGATGCCACGCGGGGTATGCATGAACTTCTGCGTGGTGACGCGGGAAATCGTCGATTCGTGCATGCCCACGGCTTCGGCGATGTCGTGCAGAACCAGAGGTTTCATCGCTTCCTCGCCGTACTCGAGGAAGCCGCGCTGGTGTTCGACGATCTGGGTCGCGACCTTCATCAGCGTTTCATTGCGGCTCTGCAGGCTCTTGATGAACCAGCGCGCTTCCTGCAGCTGATTGCGCATGAAGGTGTTGTCGGCACTGGAGTCGGCGCGGCGGACGAAGCCGGCGTAGTGGGGGTTTACCCGCAGGCGCGGCACCGCTTCCTGGTTCAGCTCGACCAGCCAGCGCTCGTTGTGCTTGCGCACGATGACGTCGGGGACCACGTATTCGGGTTCGCTGGCTTCGATCTGCGAGCCGGGCCGCGGGTTGAGGCTCTGGATCAGTTCGATGATCTGCCGAAGCTCGTCTTCCTTGAGCTTCATGCGCCGCATCAGCTGGCTGTAGTCGCGGCTGCCGAGCAGCTCCAGGTAGTCGCCGACCAGGCGTTGCGCCTCGCTCAGCCACGGGGTCTTCGGCGGTAGCTGGCGCAGTTGCAGGAGCAGGCATTCGCTGAGGTCGCGGGCGGCGATGCCGGCCGGCTCGAACTGCTGGATTCGGTGCAGAACGGCCTCGACTTCGTCGAGCTCGATGTCGAGCTCCGGGTCGAAGCCCTCGGTGATGTCCGCCAGGGATTCTTCCAGGTAACCCTGGTCGTTGATGCAGTCGATCAGCGTCACGGCGATCAGCCGGTCGGTGTCGGACATCGGCGCCAGATTGAGTTGCCAGAGCAGGTGGCTCTGCAGGCTCTCGCCGCTGGACGTGCGCGAGGTGAAATCCCACTCGTCGTCGTCATTGCTCGGCAGGCTGCTGGCGCTGGTCTGGTAGACGTCTTCCCAGGCGGTGTCGACGGGGAGTTCGCTGGGGATGCGTTCGCTGTCGTGCCAGTCGCCCTCTTCGAGGTTCTCCACGGTGGGTACGGTGGATTCCTGGAACGCCACTTCCTGGGTGCCGGGATTGGGCAGCGCGTCGCCGTCGGCAAGCGGGTCGGTGTTGTCGAAGTCCTCGCCTTCCTCCTGACGCTCGAGCATCGGGTTGGATTCCAGCGCCTCCTGGATTTCCTGTTGCAGGTCCAGGGTGGACAGTTGGAGCAAGCGAATGGCCTGTTGCAGCTGAGGAGTCATCGTCAGCTGCTGGCCCATCTTGAGAACGAGCGATGGTTTCATGGCAGACCTTGATTACCGGCGTCTAACGCCTGTGCACTGCTGAGCGCCGGAGCGCCGCCGGAAGCAAATTATATGCCCGATTTTAGAATGATTTTCCAGAGATGGGGAGCCTTTGCGCAGCGAAAAGCCTTCGCTACAGACGAAACTCGTGGCCCAGATACACCTCTTTGACGATCTGGTTGGCCAGGATCGTCTCGGCGTCGCCTTCGGCGATCAGCCGGCCGTCGTTGACGATGTAGGCGGTCTCGCAGATGTCGAGGGTCTCGCGGACGTTGTGATCGGTGATCAGGACGCCGATGCCCTTGTTCTTCAGGTGATGGATGATCTGCTTGATGTCGCCCACGGAGATCGGGTCGACGCCGGCGAAGGGCTCATCGAGGAGGATGAACTTCGGCGAGGTCGCCAGGGCGCGGGCGATCTCGACGCGGCGACGCTCGCCACCGGACAGGCTCATGCCGCGGTTGTCGCGGATGTGGCTGATGTGGAACTCCTGCAGCAGGTCTTCCAGCGCCTTGCGCCGGCCGGCGCCGTCGAGGTCCTTGCGGGTCTCGAGGATCGCCATGATGTTGTCGGCGACGCTGAGCTTGCGAAAGATCGAGGCTTCCTGCGGCAGGTAGCCGATGCCGGCGCGGGCGCGGCCGTGCATGGGCTGGTGGCTGACGTCCTGATCATCGATCAGCACGCGGCCCTGATCGGCCTGCACCAGGCCGACGATCATGTAGAAGCAGGTGGTCTTGCCGGCGCCGTTGGGGCCGAGCAGGCCGACCACCTGGCCACTTTCGATCGACAGGCTGACGTCACGGACGACCTGGCGCCCCTTGTAGCTCTTCGCCAGGTGCTGGGCTTTCAGTGTGGCCATTACTGGGGTTGCCCCTGCTGCTCTTTTTTCTTCGGCTGGATCACCATGTCCACCCGCGGGCGCGGCGCGGTGACGTTGTTGCCGGTCGCGCGGCCGGCATTCACGATCTGCCGCCGGGTGTCATAGACGATCTTCTCGCCCTGGAAGGTGTTGCCCTGCTGCACGACCTTGGCCTGGTCGATCAGGACGATACGTTCGTTGTCGGCGAAATACTGGATGGTCAGGCCATAGGCCTTGACCAGCGGCTTGTCGGCCGCCGGCTTCTGTTCGTAGTAGGCGGGACGGCCGACCGAGGTGAAGACCTTGATGTCGCCGTTCTTGTCCTGGGTGATGGTCACCGTATCGCCGGTGATCTTCAGGGTGCCCTGGGTGATCACCACGCCACCGCGGTAGACCGCGACGCCCTGCTTGTCGTCGAGTTCGGCGCTGTCCGCCTGGACGCGGATCGGCTGGTCGCGGTCGGAGGGGAGGGCCCATGCGCCTGCGCTTCCTAGCGCGCCGCCCAGGCTGATCAACAGGGGAAGAGCACGGAGGGAGAAACTTTTAACGAGCCTCATACTGGCCTCTTACGTTGGACTTCAGGGTCATCCTGTTGTCATTCAGATACGCTTTCATTCCATTTGCCGTGGTCACCCCGTTGGCGGCGTCGATTCTAACGGCTTGCTCGGTCTGCGCATATTGCTGCTTGGGGAATACGGTCAGGCGGCTGGTGGTGAGGACCGTCGGGCGGCCCTTGGCGTCGGTTCGCTCGACGCGCACCGCATCGATCAGTTCGGCCTGGGTGCCGCCGGGCGCGACTTCCGCGCGGTCGCTGCGTACATGCCAGGGCAGGTCCGTGCCGCGATAGAGCATCAGGTCCGGCGCGCTGACCAGGGTGATGTCGCTGGCCTTGACATGCTCCAGCTTGGTCGCGGTCATCTCGTACTGCAACTTGCCGTCGGGCTGGTACTGCAGGGTGTGGGCGTTGTCCGCGTAGAAATCGATCTCGGTGTCGTCGGCCTTGGCGCTTGGCCGGTCGAGGAAGGTCTCCGGGCGGATGTTCCAGTAGCCGAGCGCCACGAGCAGTGCGGCGAACAGCGCCAGGGGGCCGAAGGTGCGCAGTTTACGAAGCATCGCAGGACCTCAGAGGTAGGCTGACTGGGCGGCGTCGAGCGTGCCCTGGGCGGCCATGATGAACTCGCAGAATTCGCGCGCCGCACCTTCGCCGCCGCGGGCACGGGTGACGCCGTGGGCATGCTGGCGAACGAAGGCGTCGGCGCTGGCCACCGCCATGCCCAGGCCGACCCGGCGGATCACCGGCAGGTCGGGCAGGTCGTCACCCAGGTAGGCGACCTGTGCGTAGTCCAGGTTGAGTTGGCCGAGCAGTTCGTCGAGCACCACCAGTTTGTCTTCGCGACCCTGATAAAGGTGCTGGATGCCCAGGTTCTGCGCGCGGCGCTCGACCACCGGCGTCTTGCGTCCGCTGATGATCGCGGTACTCACGCCGGAGCCGATCAGCATCTTGATGCCGTGGCCGTCGAGCGTGTTGAACGTCTTGAATTCGCTGCCATCGGTGAGGAAGTACAGCTTGCCGTCGGTGAGCACGCCGTCGACATCGAAGATCGCCAGCTTGATCGCCCGGGCGCGTTGCAGCAGGTCGGCATCGCCCATCACATCACCCCCGCGCGCAGCAGATCGCCCAGGTTGAACGCGCCGATCGGCTTGTCGGCCTCGTCGACCACTACCAGCGCGCTGATCTTGTTGTCTTCCATGATCTTCAGCGCCTCGGCGGCGAGCATGTCGGGGCGCGCGGTCTTGCCATGCACGGTCATGACCTCGTCGATCAGCGCCTGGCGAATGTCCAGGTCACGGTCCAGTGCGCGGCGCAGATCGCCGTCGGTGAAGATTCCGGCGAGGTGACCCTCCGGATCGGTCACCGCCGTCATGCCCAGGCCTTTCTGGCTCATTTCCAGTAGCGCCTGGCGCAGCGACGTGCCCTTGGCCACCTGCGGCAGCGCAGCGCCGCTGTGCATCACGTTCTCGACCTTGAGCAGCAGGCGCCGGCCCAGCGCGCCGCCGGGATGGGAGAAGGCGAACTGTTCGGCGGTGAAGCCTCGCGCTTCCATCAGGGCGATCGCCAGCGCATCGCCGAGGACCAGCGCGGCCGTGGTGGAGGAGGTGGGTGCCAGGCTCAGCGGGCAGGCTTCCTTGTCGACGCCGGCGTCCAGGTGCACGTCGGAGGCGAGCGCGAGCAGCGATTGCGGATTGCCGGTCATGCCGATCAGCTTGATCCCGAGGCGCTTGATCAGCGGCAGCAAGGTGACGATTTCGGCGGCGGTGCCGGAGTTCGACAGCGCCAGCACCACGTCATCGCCGGTGATCATGCCCATGTCGCCATGGCTGGCTTCGGCAGGGTGGACGAAGAACGACGTGGTGCCGGTGCTCGCCAGGGTGGCGGCGATCTTGCGGCCGATGTGGCCGGACTTGCCCATGCCGAGCACCACCACGCGCCCCTTGCTGGCGAGGATCAGCTCGCAGGCTCGGGTGAATTCGCCGTCGAGACGGGGCAGCAGGCCCTCGATCGCTTCGATTTCCAGGCGGATCGTGCGTTGGGCCGATTGGATCAGGTCGTTCGATGGAGTCATGGGCGGCGGCGGTTCGATCAAAAGGGAACGATTATACCGGCAAAGGCCGTTGACGCTCACCTGCCTTCGCCCGGGGCGCGCGGGCAAAACATGCAACCGCATGCGTCGCCGTCTTTGGGCGCTGTCGCGGCGGTGCTATAGTGCGCGCCCAAACCGGCTGGCCGCAAAACGCCTGTGCCCTCCCGAGAGCGCACGGCGTCTGCTGCATAGGCTGTGTGGCAAGGAGTATCAATGAGCGGCGATAACGGTTATGCGGTCGAGCTGAAGGGCGTCACCTTCATGCGCGGCACGCGTAGCATCATGAACAATGTCGACATCCGCATCCCGCGTGGCAAGGTCACCGGGATCATGGGGCCGTCCGGCAGTGGCAAGACCACCCTTCTTCGGCTCATCGCCGCCCAACTGAAGCCTTCCAGCGGCGAGGTGTGGGTCAACGGGTACAACCTGCCGTGCCTGTCGCGCCACGAACTGTTCGACATGCGCAAGCAGATGGGCGTGCTGTTCCAGAGCGGCGCGCTGTTCACCGACCTAGACGTGTTCGAGAACGTCGCGTTTCCGCTGCGCGTTCACACCAAGCTGCCCGAAGAAATGATCCGCGACATCGTCCTGATGAAGCTGCAGGCGGTCGGCCTGCGCGGTGCCGTCGAGCTGATGCCCGACGAACTCTCCGGTGGCATGAAGCGCCGCGTCGCGCTGGCCCGGGCCATCGCGCTGGACCCGCAGATCCTCATGTACGACGAGCCCTTCGTAGGCCAGGACCCGATCGCCATGGGCGTCCTGGTGCGCCTGATCCGGCTGCTCAACGATGCCCTCGGCATCACCAGCATCGTGGTTTCCCATGACCTCGCCGAAACCGCCAGCATCGCCGACTACATCTATGTGGTGGGCGATTCGCAGGTCCTTGGCCACGGTACGCCGCAGTCCCTGCGCGAGTCGGATAACCCGCGCATCCGCCAGTTCATGAAAGGCACTCCGGACGGTCCGGTGCCGTTCCACTATCCGGCAGCGGACTTCCGCGACGAACTCCTGGGGGGGCGCTGATGCGCAAGAAGTCTGTCCTCGAACGGGTGCGTCTGCTCGGCAAGGCCGGCATCGACACGCTCGCCGCATTGGGGCGTTCCACGCTGTTCCTGCTGCGTGCCCTGTTCGGGCGTAGCGAGCTGGGCGGCGGCATGCAGCTTCTGGTTCGCCAGCTGTATTCGGTCGGCGTGATGTCGCTGGCGATCATCGTGGTGTCCGGCATGTTCATCGGCATGGTGCTGGCGCTGCAGGGCTACAACATCCTCAGCAAGTACGGCTCGGACCAGGCGGTCGGCCAGATGGTCGCACTGACCCTGCTGCGCGAGCTCGGCCCGGTGGTCACCGCATTGCTGTTCGCCGGTCGCGCCGGGTCGGCCCTGACGGCCGAGATCGGCAACATGAAGTCCACCGAGCAGCTTTCCAGCCTGGAAATGATCGGTGTCGATCCGCTCAAGTACATCATCGCGCCGCGCCTGTGGGCCGGTTTCATTTCCATGCCGCTGCTGGCGATGATCTTCAGCGTGGTCGGCATCTGGGGCGGGGCGATGGTTGCCGTGGACTGGCTGGGAGTCTACGAAGGCTCCTTCTGGTCGAACATGCAGGGCAGCGTCACCTTCACCTCGGACGTGCTCAACGGGGTGATCAAGAGCGTCGTTTTCGCCTTCGTGGTGACCTGGATCGCCGTGTTCCAGGGCTACGACTGCGAGCCGACCTCCGAAGGAATCGGCCGCGCGACGACCCGAACCGTGGTCTACGCCTCTCTGGCCGTGCTCGGGCTGGACTTTATTCTGACCGCTTTGATGTTTGGAGATTTCTGATGCAAATCCGCACCCTCGAAATTGGTGTCGGCCTGTTTCTTCTGGCCGGGCTGCTGGCACTGCTGCTGCTCGCCCTGCGCGTCAGCGGTCTGTCGCCGACGGCGGATACCAATACCTACACGCTGTATGCGCACTTCGACAACATTGCGGGTCTTACCGTAAGGGCGAAGGTGACCATGGCCGGTGTCAACATCGGCAAGATCACCGCTATCGACCTGGACCGCGATACCTACACCGGTCGCGTGACCATGGCGATAGACGAGTCGGTGAACAACCTGCCGACCGATTCGACCGCGTCGATCCTCACGGCTGGCCTGCTGGGCGAGAAATACATCGGCATCAGCGTCGGCGGCGAGGAGGAAGTGCTGAAGGAGGGCGGTACCATTCGCGATACGCAATCGTCGCTGGTACTGGAAGACCTCATCGGCAAGTTCCTGATGAATTCGGTGAATAAAGAAGCCAAATGAGGATGTGCACCATGATGACTGCCTTGCGCCGCGGCCTGCTGATCCTGCTTGCCGCTCTGCCACTCTTCGCCAACGCCGCGCCCTCCGCGCAGCAGGTCGTGCAGAAGACCGTGGACGAGCTGCTTTCCGACCTGCAGGCCAACAAGCAGCAGTACAGCACCGACCGCGAAGCCTTCTACAAGGCGCTCAACGACATCCTCGGGCCGGTGGTCGACTCCCAGGGTATTTCGCGCAGCATCATGACCGTGAAGTACTCGCGCAACGCGTCGCCCGAGCAGATCAGCCGCTTCGAGGAAAACTTCAAGCGCAGCCTGATGCAGTTCTACGGCAACGCGCTGCTCGAATACGACAACCAGGACATCAAGGTCCAGTCCGCCAAGGAAGACGGCGAGCGCGCTACGGTCGGCATGAACGTGACCGACAGCAAGGGCACCGTCTACCCGATTTCCTACACCCTGGTGAAGCTCAACGACCAGTGGATGCTGCGCAACGTGATCATTAACGGCATCAACATCGGCAAGCTGTTCCGCGACCAATTCGCCGACGCGATGCAGAAGAACGGCAACGACCTGGACAAGACCATCGACGGCTGGGCCCAGGTGGTCGAGAAGGCCAAGGAAACCGAGGCCGGCAAGAAGGCGGCGGCCGCTCAATGAGCGACGTCAGCCTTGCCAGCATTCGCGAGGATGCGCCCGGTGAACTGGCCCTGGTCGGTGTGATCGACTACGGCTCGGGGCCGGCCTTGCGCGAAGCCGGTCGCGAGCTGATTGCGGCGAGCAGCGTCAACCGTCTGGTCATCGACTGCGCCGACGTGGAGAAATCCAGCAGCGTCGGGGTTTCCCTGCTGCTGTCGTTCATGCGCGATGCCAGGCAGGCCGGCAAGTCGCTGGTGGTGCGCAATCTGCCCTGCGACATGCGGCAGATCGCGCAGGTGAGCGAGGTGCTCGAGGTCCTGCCGCTGGAAGCCTGACCGCGTCCGATCTGCGGATTCGCAGGCGCAAGGCTTTTTTTGTATCATTGCCGGCCCGCGAGCCCAGGCTCTGCCGTCAAGTATTCGTGCGTCGATCGAGGTTCAACATGCAGGCCACACAAGTGAAACAATTCCTGGAAGAGAAACTGCCGGGAGCCGTGGTGGAAGTCGAAGGCGAAGGCTGCAACTTCCAGTTGAACCTGATCAGCGACGAGTTGGCCGCGCTCGGCCCGGTCAAGCGCCAGCAGCAGGTCTACAGCCATCTCAATCCCTGGATCGCCGACGGCAGCATCCATGCGGTGACCATGAAGTTCTACAGCCAGAGCGCCTGGGCTGAGCGCGCCTGAGGCGCGCCGTTCACCTCGACACCCCATTCACCAGGCAGCCGCGCACCCCTTCGCCGCGGCGCCCGATTCATCCAACGCGGCCCGCGAGCCTGCTGGCGACGAGATTCCCATGGACAAACTGATCATTACCGGCGGCATTCCCCTGAAGGGTGAAATCCGCATCTCCGGGGCGAAGAACTCGGCGCTGCCGATCCTCGCCGCGACCCTCTTGGCCGACACCCCGGTCACCGTGTGCAACCTGCCGCACCTGCACGACATCACCACCATGATCGAGCTGTTCGGGCGCATGGGCGTGGAGCCGGTGATCGACGAGAAGCTCAGCGTCGAAGTCGATGCCAGCAGCATCAAGACGCTGGTCGCGCCCTACGAGCTGGTCAAGACCATGCGCGCCTCGATCCTCGTGCTCGGCCCGATGGTCGCCCGTTTCGGCGAGGCCGAGGTGGCGCTGCCTGGCGGTTGCGCGATCGGTTCGCGTCCGGTCGATCTTCACATTCGCGGTCTCGAGGCGATGGGCGCGCAGATCGACGTCGAAGGCGGCTACATCAAGGCCCGCGCCCCGGCGGGTGGCCTGCGTGGCGCCAAGTTCTTCTTCGATACGGTCAGCGTGACCGGCACCGAGAACATCATGATGGCCGCCGCTCTGGCCAACGGCCGCAGCGTGCTGGAAAACGCCGCGCGCGAGCCCGAAGTGGTCGACCTGGCCAACTTCCTGATCGCCATGGGCGCGCAGATCAGCGGTGCCGGCACCGATACCATCGTCATCGACGGCGTCAAACGTCTCGGCGGCGGACGCTACAGCGTGATGCCCGACCGCATCGAGACCGGCACCTACCTCGCCGCCGCCGCCGCCACCGGTGGCCGGGTGAAGCTCAAGGACACCGATCCGACCATCCTCGAAGCCGTGCTGCTCAAGCTCCAGGAAGCCGGCGCCTCGATCGATACCGGCGACAACTGGATCGCCCTCGACATGAAGGGCAACCGGCCGAAGGCGGTGAACATCCGTACCGCACCGTACCCGGCGTTCCCCACCGACATGCAGGCGCAGTTCATCTCCCTCAACGCCATCGCCGAAGGCACTGGCGCGGTGATCGAGACGGTGTTCGAGAACCGCTTCATGCACGTCTACGAGATGAACCGCATGGGCGCGCAGATTCTCGTCGAAGGCAACACCGCCATCGTCACCGGCGTGCCGAAGCTCAAGGGCGCTCCGGTCATGGCCACCGACCTGCGCGCCTCCGCTAGCCTGGTGATCGCCGGCCTGGTGGCCGAGGGCGACACGCTGATCGACCGCATCTACCACATCGACCGTGGCTACGAGTGCATCGAGGAAAAACTGCAGTTGCTGGGCGCGAAGATCCGTCGCGTGCCGGGCTAAGGGTCTGATGACGTTCCGTCGCGGCCGCGCCGAGCTCGTTTTTTCGCGGAGCTAGGCGCGAGGAGAGAAGTTTGCTTATTCCAAATGAGCGACCAGTAACGACGGTCCACAAAAAATCGAGCCCGTCCCGCAGGGTTGCGCGCCAAATTGCGCCATGCGGCGTTGCGGGACTTGGCAATGGAACAACCATTACCTGCGCCCCGCGCCTAACCTGGCGCAATTTGGCACTGCAACGCGGCTCGCGACGGAACGTCAACAGACCCTGAAGGAAACCTCATGCTCACCATCGCGCTGTCCAAGGGACGCATTCTCGACGATACGCTGCCGCTGCTGGCCGAGGCCGGCATCGTGCCGACCGAGAATCCGGACAAGAGCCGCAAGCTGATCATCCCCACCACCCAGGATGACGTGCGCCTGCTGATCGTTCGCGCCACCGACGTGCCGACCTACGTCGAGCACGGTGCCGCCGACCTCGGCGTGGCCGGCAAGGACGTGCTGATGGAGTACGGCGGGCAGGGCCTCTACGAGCCGCTCGATCTGCGCATCGCCAAGTGCAAGCTGATGACCGCCGGCGCCATCGGCGCGCCGATGCCCAAGGGCCGGCTGCGCGTGGCGACCAAGTTCGTCAACGTCGCCAAGCGCTACTACGCCGAGCAGGGCCGCCAGGTCGACATCATCAAGCTCTACGGTTCGATGGAGCTGGCGCCGCTGGTGGGCCTGGCCGACAAGATCATCGACGTGGTCGACACCGGCAACACGCTGAAGGCCAACGGCCTCGAAGCGCAGGAGCTGATCGCCACCATCAGCTCCCGGCTGATCGTCAACAAGGCGTCGATGAAGATGCAGCATGCGCGCATCCAGGCGCTGATCGACACCCTGCGCGCGGCCGTCGAACGACACCATCACTGACCACCGTGCGGCCCGGCCGCATCCGCCTATCCGCGTCATAGCCATATTCTCAGGTGCCCGCGCGGACGGCTTGGTAGTCTAGCGGCGCCTGAGACCTGTCCACGATCCGCCGCGCCGATCGGGCCGTGTCGAAAGCGTATCCGGGGTGGCTTCATGAACCGCCCCGTGCCGCTTTTGCCCCGCCTCCTCTGCGTGCGCGATGATCCCGACAGCTCATCGAATCGCCAATCAAGAGGCTCGCCATGACCGCTCCCATCGCCATCCGCCGACTCGACGCCACCGATCCGGATTTCGCCACGCATCTGGATCATCTGCTGAGCTGGGAGAGCGTGTCCGACGAGGGCGTCAACCAGCGCGTGCTGGACATCATCCGCGCCGTGCGCGAGCGCGGCGA
>NZ_DJTK01000035.1:160632-194608 GCF_002438225.1 Pseudomonas sp. UBA6310
CTGCCCCGCGAGCGCCTGGAGCTGGCGCTGCAGCGCATCACCCCGGCACAGCGCGAGGCGCTGGAGAAGGCCGCCGAGCGGGTGCGCAGCTACCACGAGAAACAGAAACAGGATTCCTGGACCTACACCGAGGCCGACGGCACGGTGCTCGGGCAGAAGGTCACGCCGCTGGATCGCGCCGGGCTCTACGTGCCGGGCGGCAAGGCCTCGTATCCGTCCTCGGTGCTGATGAACGCGATTCCCGCCAAGGTGGCCGGGGTGCCGGAAGTGGTGATGGTGGTGCCGACGCCACGCGGCGAGATCAACGAGATCGTCCTCGCCGCCGCCGCCATTTCCGGTGTCGACCGGGTGTTCACCATCGGCGGCGCCCAGGCCGTCGCCGCGCTGGCCTACGGCACCGAAAGCGTGCCGCCGGTGGACAAGATCGTCGGCCCCGGCAACATCTACGTCGCCACCGCCAAGCGCCACGTGTTCGGCAAGGTCGGCATCGACATGATCGCCGGTCCCTCGGAAATCCTCGTCGTCTGCGACGGCCAGACCGATCCGGACTGGATCGCCATGGACCTGTTCTCCCAGGCCGAGCACGACGAGGACGCGCAGTCGATCCTGGTCAGCGCGGACGCCGCCTTCCTCGATCGCGTCGCCGAAAGTATCGCCCGCCTGCTGCCGACGATGGAGCGCGAGGCGATCATCCGCGCCTCCATCGAAGGTCGCGGCGCGCTGATCCACGTCGCCGACACGGCCCAGGCCATCGAAGTCGCCAACCGTATCGCGCCCGAGCACCTCGAGCTGTCGGTGGCCGAGCCGGAGCAGTGGCTGCCGCAGATTCGCCACGCCGGCGCGATCTTCATGGGGCGCTACACCGCCGAAGCGCTGGGCGACTACTGCGCGGGGCCGAACCACGTGCTGCCGACCTCCGGCACCGCGCGGTTCTCCTCGCCGCTGGGGGTGTACGACTTCCAGAAGCGCTCGTCGATCATCCATTGCTCCGCCGAAGGCGCCTCCGAGCTGGGCAAGACCGCCTCGGTGCTGGCCCGCGGCGAGTCGCTGACCGCCCACGCGCGCAGCGCCGAGTACCGGATCAAGTGAGTAGGGTGCGCCGTGCGCACCTTGTGAGTGTTCTGGTGCGCACGGCGCACCCTGCGGGGTCGTAGCTTCGTGCATTGAGCGAAGCGATACCCGTCACCCCTAATGCAACGTATTCGAGGAGAGAAGGGCAGATGAGCAAATTCTGGAGCCCCTTCGTCAAGAACCTGGTGCCCTACGTGCCGGGCGAGCAGCCGAAACTGACCAAACTGGTCAAGCTGAACACCAACGAGAACCCCTATGGCCCGTCGCCGAAAGCGATCGTCGCCATGCAGGCCGAGCTGGGCGACGCCCTGCGCCTATACCCGGACCCAAACGGCGAGCGCCTCAAACAGGCTGTCGCCGCGTTCCATGGCGTGCGCGCGGAGCAGGTCTTCGTCGGCAACGGTTCCGACGAGGTTCTGGCCCACGCGTTCTACGGGCTGTTCCAGCACGACCAGCCGCTGCTGTTCCCGGACATCAGCTACAGCTTCTATCCGGTCTATTGCGGCCTCTACGGCATCGATTACCGCACCGTACCGCTGGATGACGCGTTCCAGATCCGCATCGAGGATTACGCGCAGCCCAACGGCGGCATCGTCTTCCCCAACCCGAACGCGCCGACCGGCTGCCTGCTCGGTCTCGACGCCATCGAGCGACTGCTCGGCGCCAACCCCGATTCGGTGGTGCTGGTCGACGAGGCGTACATCGACTTCGGCGGCGTGAGCGCGGTGAGCCTGGTGGATCGCTACCCGAACCTGCTGGTCTGCCAGACCTTGTCGAAATCGCGCTCGCTGGCCGGGTTGCGCGTCGGCCTGGCGATCGGTCATCCGCAGTTGATCGAGGCGCTGGAGCGGGTCAAGAACAGCTTCAACTCCTACCCGCTGGATCGCATCGCCATCGCCGGCGCGGCGGCGGCGTTCGAGGACCGGGCGTACTTCGAGCAGACCTGCGCGGCGGTGATCGACAGCCGCGAGAAACTGGTGGGCGAGCTGAAGGGGCTGGGTTTCGAGGTGCTGCCGTCGGCGGCGAACTTCGTCTTCGCCCGGCATCCGCAGCGCGATGCGGCGCAGCTGGCGGCCGGGGTGCGCGAGCAGGGCGTCATCGTGCGGCACTTCACGGCGCCGCGCATCGCCCAGTTCCTGCGCATCAGCATCGGTACGCCGGAGCAGAACGCGGCGCTGATCGAGGCGCTGTCCGGGCTGGGCCTGCCGCAGGCCTGAGCGAAGCGCGGGTAAAAAAAGGCCGGGGCGCGTGGTGCGTCCCGGCCTTTTTTCGTGGCGACGGGCCTACTTCTTGTTCGGCGTCGCGGCCGGGGCAGGGGGCGCCGGGGGCGGGCGCACGCCGACCGGAGCCTTGAAGCTCAGCGGCTTGCCGTTGCGCAGCACGTCGATGGTGACGTTCTCGCCGGGGTGCACGCGGGCGACCTGGTTCATCGCCGCGCGACCGTCCCGCGCGGTCACGCCGTCGATGCTGACGATCACGTCGCCGGGTTGCAGGCCGGCCTTCTGCGCGGGACCTCCGTTATAGACGCCGGCCACCAGCACGCCGCTGTCCAGCTTGAACGAGGTCGCCAGTTCGGGCGTCAACTGCTGCACCTCGATCCCCAGCCAGCCGCGGATCACCTGGCCGTGTTCGATGATCGCCTCCATCACTTCCTGGGCCAGCTTCACCGGGATGGCGAAGCCGATACCCAGCGAGCCGCCGCTGGTGCTGTTGGAGAAGATCGCGGTGTTGATGCCGATCAGATTGCCCTGCACGTCGACCAGCGCACCGCCGGAGTTGCCGGGGTTGATCGCGGCGTCGGTCTGGATGAAGTCGGCGTAGGTGTTCAGCTTCTGGTCCTGGTAGCGGCCGGTGGCGCTGATGATGCCCATGGTCACCGTCTGGCCGACGCCGAACGGGTTGCCGATGGCCAGCACGACGTCGCCGACGGCGATGTCGTCGGAGCGCCCGAGGGTGATCGCGGGCAGCTTCGGCAGGTCGATCTTGAGTACCGCGAGGTCGGTTTCCGGGTCGCTGCCGACCACCCGGGCGAGGGCGTCGCGGCCGTCCTTGAGGGCCACGATGATCTGGTCGGCGCCGGCGGTGACGTGGTTGTTGGTCAGCAGGTAGCCTTCGTGGCTCATGATCACCGCCGAGCCGAGGCTCGACTCCATGCGCCGCTGGCGGGGCATGTTGTCACCGAAGAAACGGCGGAACAGCGGGTCGTCGAGCAGCGGGTTGCTGGCCTTGTTGATCACCTTGGTGGTGTACAGGTTGGCCACCGCCGGCGCCGCGGCGACCACCGCGCTGGCGTAGGACACCGGGCCCTGCCGCTGCGGCAGGATGGAGATCGGCGCCTGCTGCAGGTTGACCTCGTGGCTGGGCATGCCGACCCATTCGGGATAGCGCTGAATGATCAGCATCGCCAGCAGCAAACCCACCACCAGGGGCCAGGCGAAGAAGCGCAGAGCCTTGAGCATCGCAGGAAAGTCTCGTCGGGAAATGGAGCGCGCCGCATCGGCGTCGCGGGTCGTACTGGCAGCGGTGCGGCGCGGATCGGTCCCCGCGCGGCGCCCGAAGTGGCGGCATTATAAGGGCTGTCCTGGTAAAAACGAGGGGCAGCGGTTTCACCTGCTGCCGCGCTTTTCCGTAGTATGGACGGCCCTTGCCGAAGCCTGCCTCCGGGCCGGCTTCAGGTCCCGAACCCTTGCGTGGAGAAGCCCATGGCCGTCGCCCTGAGTGCCCTGGTCGAAGAGGCCGACCGTTACCTGAATGCCGCACGCATTCAGGATTACTGCCCCAATGGCCTGCAGGTCGAAGGACGACCGCAGGTGCAGCGGATCGTCAGCGGCGTGACCGCGAGCCAGGCCCTGCTGGACGCCGCGGCCGAGGTCGAGGCGGACGTGGTGCTGGTCCATCACGGTTACTTCTGGAAGAGCGAAGACCCCTGCGTGGTCGGCATGAAGCGCCGCCGCCTGAAGACCCTGCTGGCCCACGACATGAGCCTGCTGGCCTATCACCTGCCGCTGGACGTGCATGCCGAGGTCGGCAACAACGTGCAGCTGGCGCGCCAGCTCGACCTGATCGTCGAGGGCCCGCTGGAGCCGGACAATCCACGCAACGTGGCGCTGGTGGGTTCGCTCGCCGAACCCATGGCGGCGCGCGATTTCGCCCGGCGCGTGCAGAACGTCCTGCTGCGCGAACCGCTGCTGATCGAGGGCGATACGCCGATCCAGCGCGTCGCCTGGTGCACGGGCGGCGCGCAGGGCTACATCGATCGGGCGATCGCCGCCGGCGTCGACCTGTACCTCACCGGCGAGGCGTCGGAGCAGACCTTCCACAGCGTGCGGGAGAATGGTGTGAGCTTCATCGCCGCCGGCCACCACGCCACGGAGCGCTACGGCGTGCAGGCGCTCGGCGATTATCTGGCGCGCCGATTCGCCCTCGAACACCTGTTCATCGATTGCCCCAACCCGATCTGAGCGGGCGTTTCCGCGGGCATAACGCTAGATCGTTTCGATCTAGATGGCTCCCTGAATAGAAGAAGGCGCTGTGCTAGAGTGCGCGCTCGTCCACGGCCCGTCTGGCCGTATGTACCGATATCCGTGAGTAACCATGGTCGACAAACTGACGCATCTGAAGCAGCTGGAAGCCGAGAGCATCCACATCATTCGCGAGGTCGCCGCCGAGTTCGACAACCCGGTGATGCTGTATTCCATCGGCAAGGATTCCGCCGTGATGCTGCATCTGGCGCGCAAGGCCTTCTTCCCCGGCAAGCTGCCGTTCCCGGTCATGCACGTCGACACGCGCTGGAAATTCCAGGAGATGTACCGTTTCCGCGACAAGATGGTCGCCGAGATGGGCCTCGATCTGATCACCCACATCAACCCGGACGGCGTGGCGCAGAACATCAACCCCTTCACCCACGGCAGTGCCAAGCACACCGACATCATGAAGACCGAAGGGCTGAAGCAGGCCCTCGACAAGTACGGTTTCGATGCCGCCTTCGGTGGCGCGCGCCGCGACGAAGAGAAATCGCGTGCCAAGGAGCGCGTGTATTCCTTCCGCGACAGCAAGCACCGCTGGGACCCGAAGAACCAGCGCCCGGAGCTGTGGAACGTCTACAACGGCAAAGTGAAGAAGGGCGAGTCGATCCGCGTGTTCCCGCTCTCCAACTGGACTGAGCTGGATATCTGGCAGTACATCTACCTGGAGCAGATTCCTATCGTGCCGCTGTACTTCGCCGCCGAGCGCGACGTCATCGAGAAGAACGGCACGCTGCTGATGATCGACGACGAGCGCATCCTCGAGCACCTCACGGACGAAGAGAAAGCCCGCATCCAGAAAAAGATGGTGCGTTTTCGCACCCTCGGCTGCTACCCGCTGACCGGCGCGGTGGAGTCCGAGGCGACCAGCCTCACCGACATCATCCAGGAAATGCTCCTGACCCGGACTTCCGAACGCCAGGGCCGCGTGATCGATCACGACGGCGCCGGCTCGATGGAAGAGAAAAAACGTCAGGGGTACTTTTGATATGTCGCACCAATCCGAACTGATCAGCGAGGACATCCTCGCCTACCTGGCCCAGCACGAACGCAAGGAGCTGCTGCGTTTCCTCACCTGCGGCAACGTCGACGACGGCAAGAGCACCCTGATCGGGCGCCTGCTGCACGATTCCAAGATGATCTACGAGGACCATCTGGAAGCCATTACCCGCGACTCCAAGAAGGTCGGCACCACCGGTGACGACATCGACCTGGCGCTGCTGGTGGACGGTCTTCAGGCCGAGCGCGAGCAGGGCATCACCATCGATGTCGCCTACCGCTATTTCTCCACCGCCAAGCGCAAGTTCATCATCGCCGACACCCCCGGCCATGAGCAGTACACGCGCAACATGGCCACCGGCGCGTCCACCTGCGACCTGGCGATCATCCTCATCGATGCGCGCTACGGCGTGCAGACGCAGACCAAGCGCCACAGCTTCATCGCCTCGCTGCTGGGCATCCGCCACATCGTCGTGGCGATCAACAAGATGGACATCAACGGCTTCGACCAGTCGGTGTTCGAGCAGATCAAGGCCGATTACCTGGCCTTCGCCGAGCACATCCAGCTGAAGCCGACCACCCTCGAGTTCGTGCCGATGTCGGCGCTCAAGGGCGATAACGTGGTCAACCGCAGCGAGCGTTCGCCCTGGTACACCGGCAAGTCGCTGATGGAAATCCTCGAGACCGTGGAGATCGCCGGCGACCGCAACTTCGACGACATGCGCTTCCCGGTGCAGTACGTCAACCGGCCGAACCTGAACTTCCGCGGCTTCGCCGGCACCCTGGCCAGCGGCATCGTGCACAAGGGCGACGAAGTCGTCGTGCTGCCGTCGGGCAAGGGCAGCCGGGTCAAGTCCATCGTCACCTACGAGGGCGAGCTGGAGCAGGCCGGGCCTGGCCAGGCGATCACCCTGACCCTGGAAGACGAGATCGACGTGTCGCGCGGCGACATGCTGGTTCACGCCGACAACCGTCCCCAGGTGGTCGACAGCTTCGACGCCATGCTGGTGTGGATGGCCGAAGAGCCGATGCTGCCGGGCAAGAAATACGACATCAAGCGCGCCACCAGCTACGTGCCGGGCTCGATCGCCAGCCTCGCCCACAAGATCGATATCAACGAACTGCAGGAAGTGCCGGCGAGCACCCTGGCGCTCAACGAGATCGGCAAGGTGCGCATCGCGCTGGATGCCTCCATCGCCCTCGACGGCTACGCTCAAAACCGCACCACCGGCGCCTTCATCGTCATCGACCGGCTCACCAACGGCACCGTCGGCGCCGGCATGATCGTCGCCCAGCCGCTCGGCAGCGGTGCTGGCGGTCATCACGGCGCGCTGGCGCACGTGTCCACCGAGGAGCGCGCCACGCGTTTCGGCCAGCAGCCGGCCACCGTGCTGTTCAGCGGCCTTTCCGGCGCGGGCAAGAGCACCCTGGCCTACGCGGTCGAGCGCAAGCTGTTCGATTCCGGCCGCGCGGTCTACGTGCTGGACGGCCAGAACCTGCGCCACGACCTGAACAAGGGCCTGCCGCAGGACCGTTCCGGGCGCACCGAGAACTGGCGCCGTGCCGCCCACGTGGCACGCCAGTTCAACGAGGCCGGCCTGCTGACGCTGGCGGCGTTCGTCGCCCCGGACGCCGAAGGGCGCGAGCAGGCGAAGACCCTCATCGGCGCGCAGCGGCTGATCACCGTGCACGTCAAGGCGTCCCTGGACGCCTGCCGCGCGCGCGATCCGCAAGGGTTGTACGCCGCCGGGCAGGGCAACATCCCGGGCGATTCCTTCGTCTACGACGAGCCGCAGGATGCCGATCTGGTCATCGATACCGAACAGGTTTCGCTGGAAGAGGGTGTCAGGCAGGTGCTGGAGTTGCTTCGCCAGCGCGGCGCGATCTAACCCGGCACGCGGCCCCGTGGCATTGAAAGCCGCGGGATCGCCGGACAGGTTCTGAACGCCATCCGCAAAAAAGCCCCGCTCGTGCGGGGCTTTTTCGTGTCTGGAGCGCGCCTCGGGTGCCGCGCTTCTCGTCAGGCGTCAGGCGTCAGGCGTCAGGCGCCAGGCGAGCTTCCGTGGTGCCGGTTTCACCGCGTGCGGCCAACAAAAAGCCCCGCATTGGCGGGGCTTTCGTCAACCAGTTTGCGACGTCAGTGGCGATTCTTCAGCCCGTAGCCTTCGGCCAGGGTGCCGGCGGTATCGGCGCTTTTCGGCGCGTAGTCCTTCGGCACTTCCACGCTCGCCGGCGGCGTCAGGCGTTCGCGCGGGCTGTAGGCTTCGTCGGCGTGCAGCGCGGCGAGCAGGCGCTGGCGCGTCAGCTCGTCCAGGGCCAGACGGTTGGCGCCGTCGGACAGGTGCTCCTGCACGTCCTGATAGCTTTGGGTGAGTTTCTTCACCAGGCCGGCGGTGGTGTTGAAGTGGGTGACCACTTCGCTCTGGTAGGTATCGAAGCGTTCCTGCAGATCGTCGAGTTGACGCTGCGTGCGATTGGGCGCGGCGTGCGGCAGCAGGCGGGCGACCAGAAAACCGATGGCGATGCCGGCGAGCAGGGTGAGGGCCGGTAGCAACCAGGCCGTAAGCGTCTGTTCCACGAGTCCTTCCTCTATAAACGGCTTTGCTTTACGTTACCGGCTCGGGCCTGGGCTGTATACCGCGATGCGTGTCGCCAGGCTTGTCGTCGCGGCTTTCATGACCGCGACGCCGGATGCGATCGAGGGATCTCGCGATCCCTCTGCCCGGTGGTTTTTCGCGCAGTCCGCTGAAATCCGCCGGGGTTCAACCAAGACGAGTCGACCCGCCACGAGGTCACGGAGTTCCCCCTTGCTCAGCCGCGAAACCCCCTTGCTGCTCGACGGCCCCTGCGGCCAACTCGAAGCCCTTCACCTCGACCTGCCCGAGGCCCGTGGCCTGGCGCTGGTCTGCCATCCCAATCCGATCCAGGGCGGCACCATGCTGAACAAGGTGGTTTCCACCCTGCAGCGTTCCGCCCGCGATTGTGGCTACACGACGTTGCGTTTCAATTACCGCGGCGTCGGTGCCAGTGCCGGCGCCTCGGACATGCGCGAGGGCGAAGTGGACGATGCCGAGGCCGCGGCCGACTGGTTGCTGGCACAGCATCCGGGATTGCCGCTGACGCTGCTCGGCTTCTCCTTCGGCGGCTTCGTCGTGGCCAGCCTGGCGGCTCGCCTCGAGGCCCGCGGCATCGCCGTGCAGAAGGTGTTCATGATCGCGCCGGCGGTGATGCGCCTGGGTGCCGACTTCGTCCTGCCGTCGCACGGGCAGATCACCCTGATCCAGCCGGAGCAGGACGAGGTGATCGAGCCGCAGCGGGTGTTCGACTGGAGCGCTGCGCAGGCGCGTGCCCATGAGCTGCTGAAAGTGGCAGAATGCGGCCACTTTTTTCACGGCAAACTGACCGATCTGAAAGATCTGCTGCTGCCTCGCCTCTGACCGAACGCCGCCAACAAGCGAACGCCATGACCACACGCATCCTCACCGGAATCACCACCACCGGCACGCCGCACCTGGGCAACTACGCCGGCGCCATTCGCCCGGCGATCGTCGCAAGCCGCGATCCGCAGGCGGATTCGTTCTATTTCCTCGCCGACTACCACGCGCTGATCAAGTGCGACGACCCGCTGCGCATCCAGCGCTCGCGCCTGGAGATCGCCGCCACCTGGCTGGCCTGTGGGCTGGACCCCGAGCGCGCGACCTTCTACCGGCAGTCGGACATCCCGGAAATCCCCGAGCTGACCTGGCTGCTCACCTGTGTCGCCGGCAAGGGCCTGCTCAACCGGGCGCACGCCTACAAGGCGTCGGTGGACAAGAACCTGGAGAACGGCGAGGACCCTGATGCCGGCGTGACCATGGGCCTGTTCAGCTACCCGATCCTGATGGCCGCCGACATCCTGATGTTCAATGCGCACAAGGTGCCGGTCGGGCGTGACCAGATCCAGCACGTGGAAATGGCCCGTGACATCGGCCAGCGCTTCAACCACCTGTTCGGTGCCGGCAAGGAGCTCTTCACCCTGCCCGAGGCGGTGATCGAGGAGGGCGTGGCGACGCTGCCGGGCCTGGACGGGCGCAAGATGTCGAAGAGCTACGACAACACCATCCCGCTGTTCGGCAGCGCCAGGCAGCTCAAGGATGCCATCGCCCGCATCGTCACCGACTCGCGCGCCCCCGGCGAGCCGAAGGACCCGGACAACTCGCACCTGTTCACCCTCTACCAGGCCTTCGCCACGCCCACCCAGTTGGCGGCTTTCCGTGACGAGCTGCTCAGTGGCCTGGCCTGGGGCGAAGCCAAGCAGCGCCTGTTCCAGCTGCTCGACGACGAGCTCGGCGAGGCGCGCGAACGCTACCACGCGCTGGTCGAGCGTCCGTCCGATCTGGAGGACATCCTCCTTGCCGGCGCCGCCAAGGCGCGCAGAACCGCCACGCCGTTCCTCGAGCAGTTGCGCGAGTCGGTCGGCCTGCGCTCGTTCCGCAGCCAGGCACAGGGCCCTTCCGGCGGCAAGAAGAAGGCCGCCAAGGGTGCGCGGTTCGTCAGCTTCCGCGAGCGCGACGGCAGCTTTCACTTCCGCTTGCTCGCCGCCGATGGCGAAGAGCTGCTGCTCTCGCGTGCCTTCGCCGACCCCAAGGCGACGGGTGCCGCCAGCCAGCGCGTGGTCGAGGAGGGCGCCGACGCGCTCGACCTGCGCGCCGATGCCGATCACTTCGCGCTGTGGCTCGATGGCGAGCTGCTGGCGCAGAGTCCGGCCTACGCCGACGCGTCGCAGCGTGATGCCGGCATGGCGCGGCTGCGCGAGGCGCTCGCCAGCCTCGCCGCCTGACGGAACATAGTGGCGCGTGCGTTCTCCAACGACCTGCGCCACGCAGCGCCGCGGTCCTCGCGGCGCCCTCATCGCTGGCAACCGTCCGCCTTAGCTGCAACCGTGAGGACAGTGCCTTGAACGACCTCAGCCAATTGCCAACCCCGGAGGCCGCCGCTAAAGTGTCGGCCCCGCTTCACGACCCCGACCCGGCCATGACCCCTCTTGAGCGCTATCAGGCTGACCTGAAACGTCCCGACTTCTTCCACGATGCGGCGCAGGAAACAGCTGTGCGGCACCTGCAACGCCTGTACGACGACCTGGTGGCGGAGCAGAACAAATCCGGCCTGCTGGGCAAGCTGTTCGGCAAGAAGCGCCAGGGGCCGATCAAGGGCCTGTACTTCTGGGGCGGTGTCGGCCGCGGCAAGACCTACCTGGTCGATACCTTCTTCGACGCGTTGCCGTTCAAGGAAAAGACCCGCACGCACTTCCACCGCTTCATGAAGCGCGTGCACGAGGAAATGAAGACTCTCAAGGGCGAGAAGAACCCGCTGACCATCATCGGCAAGCGTTTCGCCGACGAGAGCCGGGTGATCTGCTTCGACGAGTTCTTCGTCTCCGATATCACCGACGCGATGATCCTGGCGACCCTGCTGGAGGAGCTGTTCAAGAACGGCGTGAGCCTGGTGGCGACCTCCAACATCGTCCCCGACGGCCTCTACAAGGACGGCCTGCAGCGCGCGCGCTTCTTGCCCGCCATCGAGCTGTTGAAGAAGCACACCGAGATCGTCAACGTCGACAGCGGTGTCGACTACCGGCTGCGCGCGCTGGAGCAGGCCGAGCTATTCCACTGGCCGCTTTCCGCCGAGGTCGATGCGCTCATGGCGCAGAGCTTCGTCAGCCTGCTGCACGACTGCGAGCACGCCGAGGACGATGTCGACCTGATGATCGAGAACCGCGCGATCCATGCGCGCCGGGTCTGCCAGGACGTCGCCTGGTTCGACTTCCGCGATATCTGCGACGGCCCGCGCAGCCAGAACGACTACATCGAGCTGGGCAAGATCTACCACGCGGTGCTGGTCTCGAAGGTCGAGAAGATGGACGCCGCGAAGGACGACATGGCGCGCCGCTTTATCAACCTGGTGGACGAATTTTACGACCGCAACGTCAAGCTCATCCTCTCCGCCGAGGTCGAGTTGAAGGACCTCTACAGCGGCGGCCGGCTGACCTTCGAGTTCCAGCGCACCCTCAGCCGTCTGCTGGAAATGCAGTCGCACGAGTTCCTCGCGCGCCCGCACCGCCCCTGATCCGCGGCGCGGCGACCGTCCTGGTCGCCGCGCTCGTCGCCCGACGACCCCAAGCTTCGCGCCCGCTCACATGTCCTTGTGGTGAAACTGCTGCCGATAGCGGTTCGGCGACAGTTCGGTGTGCTGGCGGAACAACCGGGCGAAGAAGCTCGCGTCGTCGTAACCCACTTCGTAGCTGATCGTCTTGATGCTCTTGCGCGTCGCCGAGAGCAGGCCCTTGGCCGTCTCGATGCGCAGGCGTTGCAGGTAATGCAGCGGTTTGTCGCCGGTGGCGGCCTGGAAGCGGCGCATGAAATTGCGAATGCTCATGCCGTGTTCGCGGGCGACGTCCTCGAAGCGAAACTTGTCGGCGAAGTGCTCCTCCAGCCAGTGCTGGATCTGCAGCACGGCGACGTCCTGGTGCAGCTTCTGTCCGCCGAAGCCGATCCTCCCCGGCGTGTAGCTGCGTTGCACCTCGAAGAGAATGTCGCGCGACACGCCCTGCGCCACCGCGGCGCCGCAGAAACGTTCGATCAGGTAGATGTAGAGGTCGCAGGCGGAGGTCACGCCGCCGGCGCAGTAGAGGTTGTCGGCGTCGGTGAGGTGCTTGTCCTGGTTCAGATGCACGCGCGGATAACGGCGGGCGAACTCCTCATGGAAGCGCCAGTAGGTGGTCGCTTCCTTGCCATCGAGCAGCCCGGCCTCGGCCATCCAGAACACTCCGGTGGCCTCGCCGCAGATGGCGCCTCCAGCGGCGTGGCAGTCGCGCAACCACTGCAGGACCTGCGGATGACGCTCGCGCAGCGCGTCGAAGTTGCCCCAGAACGCCGGCAGGATGATCGCGTCGGCGGCTTGCAGCCCGCCGTTCACCGGGATGCTGACGTCGCTGAAGCTTCGTACCGGGCGGCCGTCGGGGCTCACCAGCTGGATTTCCAGCGTAGGGCCCAGGCCGAGCTGCTTGCCGTGGCGCACGCTGGCCATGTGGAAGAAATCTTTTGCCTGCATCAGCGTCGAGCCGAAGGAGCCTTCGGTGGCGAGAATACTGACCCGCAGGGGCGCGGAGGTCGCGTTGGGCATGATCTTGTTCTTATAGATAAATAGTGGGGTATAAGCGTCAGGTTCCGGCAGGATCGTCTTATTTTTTGTCGGTTGTGTCCAGTGTGTAGCGGGTCGGCGTGGCCTACAGTCTCGGGCTCATGCTGCCTACAACTCCAATAACAGACGCATCCGAAGGTAATCCGATGATTCCCAGAACCCCGTTCAATTCCGACCACGAACTCTTTCGCGACAGCGTGCGCAAGTTCCTCGAGCAGGAGGCGGTGCCGTTCCACGCGCAGTGGGAGAAGGACGGTCACATCGACCGGAGCCTCTGGAACAAGGCCGGCGAGGCGGGGATGCTCTGCTCGCATCTGCCGGAGGAGTACGGCGGCATGGCGGCGGATTTTCTCTACAGCACCGTGGTGATCGAGGAGGTCGGCCGGCTGGGCCTGACCGGTATCGGCTTCTCGCTGCATTCGGACATCGTCGCGCCTTACATCCTGCATTACGGCAGTGAGACGCTGAAACAGAAGTACCTGCCGCGGATGGTGACGGGCGAACTGGTCACGGCGATCGCGATGACCGAGCCAGGCGCGGGGTCCGACCTGCAGGGCGTCAAGACCACCGCAGTGGAGGACGGCGACGAGTACGTCATCAACGGCTCGAAGACCTTCATCACCAACGGTTTTCTTGCCGACCTGGTGATCGTCGTCGCCAAGACCGATCCCAAGGCGGGCGCCAAGGGCACCAGCCTGTTCCTGGTCGAGGCGGGAACGCCCGGATTTTCCAAGGGCAAGCGCCTGGAAAAGGTCGGCATGAAGGCGCAGGACACCTCCGAGCTGTTCTTCCAGGATGTACGGGTGCCGAAGGAAAACCTCCTCGGCCAGGCCGGAATGGGCTTCGCCTACCTGATGCAGGAACTGCCCCAGGAGCGGCTGACCGTTGGCATCGGCGCCATGGCCTCGGCCGAGGCGGCGCTGAAGTGGACGCTGGATTACACCCGCGAGCGCAAGGCGTTCGGCAAGGCCATCGCGGATTTCCAGAACACCCGTTTCAAGCTCGCCGAAATGGCCACGGAAATACAGATCGGTCGGGTGTTCCTCGATCGCTGTCTCGAACTGCACCTGGACGGCAAGCTCGACGTGCCGACGGCGGCGATGCTTAAGTACTGGAGCACCGACCTGCAATGCAAGGTGCTCGACGAGTGCGTGCAGTTGCATGGCGGTTACGGCTTCATGTGGGAATACCCGGTTGCCCGCGCCTGGGCCGACGCCCGGGTGCAGCGCATCTACGCCGGCACCAACGAGATCATGAAGGAAATCATCGCGCGCACGCTCTAGCGAACCCGTCGGCCATGCGCTCGTCCAATCCGGATCACAGAGGAGAAGCGCATGTCCGATGTCGTCGCTTCGGCGAATTCAGTGTTCCAGGGCTGGGACGGCAGCGTGGCCAACGCCCGTGCCCTGCAGACCACCCTTGCCGGGCAGGTTCGTATCGTCGATGACTATCCGCCGCTGCAGGTGATCGCCGGTGTCGACGTCGGTTTCGAGGAGGGCGGCGCCGTCACCGGCGCCGCAGCGGTGCTCCTCGACGCGCGGACGCTGCAGCCGCTGGCGCAGTCCGTGGCTCGGGTTCCCACCAGCATGCCCTATGTGCCGGGGCTGTTGTCCTTCCGCGAGCTGCCGGCATTGCTGGCGGTGCTGGAATCGCTGCCGCGGGTGCCCGATCTGATCGTCTGCGACGGCCAAGGGATCGCCCATCCTCGACGCCTGGGGATCGCCTCGCATCTGGGCGTGGTAACGGGGCTACCGACGATTGGCGTGGCGAAGAACATCCTCTGTGGCGAGCACGGCGAGCTGGCCGTCCAGCGAGGCGCGAAGGTGCCGCTCATGCATCGGGGAGACATGATCGGTTGGGTCCTGCGCAGCAAGGACGGGGTGCGTCCGCTGATCGTTTCTCCGGGGCATCGGGTCTCCATGCAGTCGGCTGTCGAGCTGGTTTTGGGCTGGGGACGCAGCTATCGACTGCCGGAGCCGACGCGTCTGGCCGACCGCCTGGCGTCTCGCCGAGGACCGATGCCAGGGGCGGAGTCGCGGACGATGGAACTGTTCTGAAGGCGTCGCCATTGCCTGGAAACGAAAAATCGGGTTGCTATTTCTGCAGTAATCGGCATAATTTCGCGGCTTTCTCGACGGGGATGCCTAGCTCGTCGGGATTGAAGGTGGGGATGCCTAGCCCGCCGAACCCTTTGCCGTAGCGGACGCGCTGACCCGAGCCCCCGATAGCGTCTGTTTCCGGCCGACCCTGACCTTGTCAGGGCAAGCACTATTCAGTAAGATTCGCCGTCTATTTTTCAGGGCGGCCCCTGAGGCTATAACGAATGAAGACTTTTACTGCGAAACCGGAAACCGTTAAGCGCGACTGGTACGTCGTCGACGCTGCCGGCCAGACCCTGGGTCGTCTGGCCACCGAAATTGCCAGCCGCCTGCGTGGCAAGCACAAGCCCGAATACACTCCGCACGTTGATACCGGCGACTACATCGTCGTGATCAATGCCGAGCAGGTTCGTGTTACCGGTGCCAAAACCACCGACAAAATGTACTACTCGCACTCCGGTTTCCCGGGTGGCATCAAGTCGATCAACTTCGAGAAGCTGATCGCCAAAGCCCCTGAGCGTGTGATCGAGACCGCGGTCAAAGGCATGCTGCCGAAGAACCCGCTGGGTCGCGACATGTATCGCAAGCTGAAGGTGTACAAGGGTGCCGCTCACCCGCACACCGCTCAGCAGCCTCAAGAACTGAAGTTTTAACGGGATAGCTCATTATGTCGGCGACTCAAAATTACGGCACTGGCCGTCGTAAGACCGCTACCGCTCGCGTCTTTCTGCGTCCGGGTACTGGCAACATCTCCATCAACAACCGCAGCCTGGACCAGTTCTTCGGTCGCGAAACCGCCCGCATGGTGGTTCGCCAGCCGCTGGAACTGACCGAGACCGTCGAGAAGTTCGACATCTATGTCACCGTTCTCGGTGGTGGTGTCAGCGGTCAGGCCGGCGCGATTCGCCACGGCATCACCCGTGCGCTGATGGACTACGACGAGTCCCTTCGTCCTGCCCTGCGCAAAGCTGGCTTCGTTACTCGCGATGCCCGTGAAGTCGAACGTAAGAAGGTCGGTCTGCGTAAAGCGCGTAAGCGTCCGCAGTACTCCAAGCGTTAATTCGCTGGACCTCAAAAAACGCCCATCTCCTTGCGGATCTGGGCGTTTTTTTATGCGCGATCGCTTTTGGTGTGACAACTTGACGCATCGTTGGAGTCCCCGTCGCACAAGGCGTTCAGCTGATTTGGGTCAGGTAATTACCTTGTCAGAAAAGGGGCTTTTCTTTACCATCTGGCAACTTTTTGCGCGACCCGAAATTTACCTAGTAGATGCCTGAACCAACAGGCCACAAAGCTGATGGGAGACGACTTAATGAGCAATGACGGCGTGAATGCTGGCCGGCGTCGCTTCCTCGTAGCAGCCACCTCCGTGGTGGGTGCTGCAGGAGCGGCGGGTGCCGCGGTCCCGTTCGTGGGATCGTGGTTCCCAAGCGCCAAGGCCAAGGCCGCAGGCGCACCGGTGAAGGTGAACATCAGCAAGATCGAGCCGGGTCAGCAAATGATTGCTGAGTGGCGCGGCCAGCCGGTGTTCATCGTTCGCCGCACCGAGGAGATTCTGAAGAATCTGGACAAGGTGGCTGCCAACGTCGCGGACCCGGAGTCCAAGGCGTCGGTTCAACCGACCTACGTCGATCCGAAACTGCGCTCGATCAAGCCGGAAATTCTCATTCTCGTGGGGCTTTGCACTCACCTTGGGTGCTCCCCGTCTTACCGTCCGGAAGTCGCTCCTGCCGACCTGGGCGCTGAATGGGTCGGTGGTTACTTCTGCCCATGCCATGGTTCCAAATATGACCTGGCCGGTCGCGTCTACAAATCGCAACCTGCTCCCTTGAACCTGCCGGTACCGCCGCATTCCTACGAGTCGGATGCAGTGATCGTCGTCGGTGTGGACCAGGAGAAAGCCTGATGAGCAAATTCATGGAATGGGTCGATGCGCGCTTCCCCGCGACCAAGATGTGGGAAGACCATCTGTCCAAGTACTACGCACCGAAGAACTTCAACTTCTTCTATTTCTTCGGCTCCCTGGCGCTGCTGGTGCTGGTCAATCAGATTCTGACCGGTGTCTGGCTGACCATGAGCTTCACGCCGTCCGCCGAGGAAGCCTTCGCTTCCGTCGAATACATCATGCGCGACGTGGAGTACGGCTGGATCATCCGCTACATGCACTCGACGGGTGCCTCGGCGTTCTTCGTCGTGGTCTACCTGCACATGTTCCGCGGTCTGCTTTATGGCTCGTACCAGAAGCCACGTGAGCTGGTCTGGATCTTCGGCATGATGATCTACCTCGCGCTGATGGCCGAGGCCTTCATGGGCTATCTGCTGCCGTGGGGCCAGATGTCGTACTGGGGCGCGCAGGTGATCATTTCACTGTTCGGTGCCATCCCGGTGATCGGCGATGACCTGACCCAGTGGATTCGCGGCGACTACCTGATCTCAGGCATCACCCTCAACCGCTTCTTCGCGCTGCACGTGATTGCACTGCCGATCGTTCTTCTCGGTCTGGTGGTGCTGCACATCCTGGCGTTGCACGAAGTCGGTTCGAACAACCCGCAGGGCGTGGACATCAAGAAGAAGAAGGACGAGAACGGCATTCCGCTCGACGGCATTCCTTTCCATCCCTACTACACCGTCAAGGACATCGTCGGCGTAGTGGTCTTCCTCTT
Organism: Pseudomonas sp. UBA6310; assembly: GCF_002438225.1. NCBI lineage: Bacteria > Pseudomonadati > Pseudomonadota > Gammaproteobacteria > Pseudomonadales > Pseudomonadaceae > Pseudomonas > Pseudomonas sp. UBA6310. The sequence goes on from NZ_DJTK01000035.1 coordinate 178,168, forward strand.
CGTGTTCTGCGCGGTGATCTTCTTCTTCCCGGAAATGGGTGGGTATTTCCTCGAGAAGCCCAACTTCGAAGTGGCCAACGCCTTCAAGACGCCCGAGCACATCGCTCCGGTGTGGTACTTCACGCCGTTCTACGCGATTCTCCGCGCTGTTCCGGACAAGCTCATGGGCGTCATCGCCATGGGCGCGGCGATTGCCGTGCTGTTCGTGCTGCCCTGGCTCGACCGTAGCCCGGTCAAGTCGATGATGTACAAGGGTTGGTTGAGCAAAGTGTGGCTGGCAGTTTTCTGCATCGCCTTCGTCATTCTGGGCGTGCTTGGCGTGCTGGCTCCGACTCCGGAGCGCACCTTGGTATCTCGGATCTGTACCGTTCTGTATTTCGCGTACTTCATCCTGATGCCGTTCTATACCAAGCTCGAGAAGACCAAACCGGTTCCGGAAAGGGTGAATGGCTGATGAAAAAGCAACTCGCTGCACTGATTTTTGCAATCCTGCCAGTATTCACCTTCGCCGCTGGTGGTCATGACGTACATCTGGACAAGGTCGATGTCGACCTGTCCGACAAGGCTGCCATGCAGGACGGTCTGCGCACGTTCGCCAACTACTGCATGGGCTGCCACAGTGCGCAGTTCCAGCGTTATGAGCGCGTGGCCAAGGATCTCGGCATTCCCGAAGAAGTGATGCTGGAGAACGTGGTGCTCACCGGTGCCAAGATCGGCGACCACATGAAGAATGGCATGCATCCGGCCGACGCCAAGGTCTGGTTCGGCGCCGCGCCGCCGGATCTGACGCTGGTCGCCCGCGTTCGTGGCAATGACTGGCTGTACAGCTACCTGCGCGCTTTCTACGAAGACCCGGCGCGTCCTTGGGGTGTGAACAACAAGGTGTTCCCGAACGTTGGCATGCCCAACGTGCTGGGCAAACTGCAGGGCCGCCAGGTGGTGGGTTGCAAGCAGGTCCAGCTGGTCGATGACGGCAAGAAGCAGTTCGATCCGCTCACCGGCACGCCGATTACCCACGAGGCGTGCGACCAGCTCACCGTCCTTCCGAATACCGGTGCCCAAACCGAAGAGCAGTTCGATGAAACGGTCAAGAATCTCGTGACCTTCCTCGCTTACTCGGCCAACCCGGTCAAACTGGAAAGCCAGCGCATCGGCACCTACGTGCTGCTGTATCTTGCCTTCTTCTTCGTGTTCGCCTACCTGCTCAAGCGCGAATACTGGAAAGACGTGCATTGATTCGCTGAGCGATTCATCTGATCCAACGCGCGCGCCCTTATTGGGCGCGCTGTGTTTTCTGCCCTTTTTATTTCAAGCGAGGAGGAGCGCCATGAGCGTAACCAATCGGTTGGCTTGCTATTCCGACCCCGCAGACCATTACTGCCATCGCGTGCGCCTAGTGCTTGCGGAGAAGGGAATAGCGGCGGAGATCATCGAGGTTCAGCCCGGGCGCTGCCCGCCGCGCTTGGCTGAAGCCAACCCCTATGGCAGTGTGCCGACTCTGGTCGATCGCGATCTGGCCTTGTACGAGTCCACGGTGGTGATGGAATATCTCGAAGAGCGGTATCCTCATCCGCCATTGATGCCGGTCTATCCGGTCGCACGGGCCAATACCCGGCTGCTGATTCACCGCATCCAGCGCGACTGGTGCGCGCTGGTGGATCGGATACTCGACACGCGCAGCAAGGAGGCAGAGCGTGTGCAGGCGCGCAAGGAGCTACGCGAGAGCCTGACCGGCGTTTCGCCGCTGTTCGGCGATAAACCGTACTTCCTCAGTGAGGAGATGAGCCTGGTGGATTGCTGCCTGCTTCCGATTCTCTGGCGTTTGCCCCTGTTGGGTATCGAGCTGCCGCGGCCGGCTAAGCCGCTGCTCGACTACATGGAGCGCCAATTCGCCCGCGAGGCCTTCAAGGCCAGTCTGTCTGCCGTCGAGCGCGACATGCGCTAACAGCAAGGAGCCTTCATGAACTCCAGTCGTCCCTATTTGATTCGCGCGCTTTACGAGTGGATCGTCGATAACCAATGCACACCGCATCTGCTGGTGAACGCGGAGTTCCCCAAGGTGCAAGTCCCGCCTGGCTATGCGGCTGATGGGCAGATCGTGCTCAACGTATCGCCCAGCGCGGTGCGGCACATGCACATGGACAACGAGGCGGTGAGTTTCGAAGGCCGTTTTGGCGGCGTCGCCCACAGCCTGTTCATTCCGGCGGCGGCCGTTCTGGCGATCTACGCGCGCGAGAACGGACAAGGCATGGTCTTCGATCTGGAACCCACCAGCGCGCCGGGTGAAGAACCCGCAGGCGACGGTGACGGTCCGGACGACGAGCCGCCGCGTCCGAGCGGGCGACCGAGCCTCAAGGTAGTGAAATGAAAAAGGCGACCCTCGGGTCGCCTTTTTCATGCCTGCACCTTGCTAGTCGATGTACTCGAAGAGTTTGACGATCTTCTGCACGCCGGAAACGCTCTGTACCTTGTTGGTGGCCAGGTTGGCTTCCTGGTGGGTCACCAGGCCCAACAGGTAGACGATACCGTTTTCGGTGATCACCTTGATTCGAGAGCCGGGGATCACGCTGTCGGTGAGCATCTGCGTCTTGATCTTGGTGGTGAGCCAGGAGTCGTTGCTGCGGGCCAGGGCGGAAGAGGGCGGGAGCACCTGCAGTTCGTTATGTACGCGCTTGACGCGCTGCACGGCGGCGGCGGATTGCTCGGCAAGGTTCTTCAGGTCGGCTCGCGGCGTTTGGCCGGCCAGCAGGACGACGCCGTTGTAGCTGGCGACGACGATGTGGGAGTTCTGGTCGAGATCAGGGTTGGCCTTGGCGATGTTCACCGCGGCTTTGGTTTCGATCAGCGAGTCATCGATCTTGCTGCCGATGGTGCGCGTACCGCGATCGTCGTCGATAGGCTTGTCGCGGGTCGCGGTGAGTACGGAGCTGCAACCACTCACGCTCAGGCAGAGGGCGATGGCGAGCAGGGAAAGGCGTTGCCGGATCATTCTTCACTCCCGAACAGTTGACTGTCGATCTGGTCGCACAGGCAGTGGATCACCAGCAGGTGGACCTCCTGAATGCGCGCGGTAACTTTCGCCGGTACGCGAATCTCCACGTCTTCCGGCAGTAGTAGCGAGGCCATTCCGCCGCCGTCGCGGCCGGTCAGAGCCACGACCTGCATCTCGCGGTCGTGGGCCGCCTGGATCGCCTGGATGACGTTGGCCGAGTTGCCGCTGGTGGAGATTGCCAGGAGCACGTCGCCGGGCTGACCCAGGGCGCGTATCTGCTTGGAGAAAATCTCGTTGTAGCTGTAATCGTTGGCTATCGAGGTGATCGTCGAGGTGTCGGTGGTCAGCGCCACGGCGGGAAGGCTGGGGCGCTCGCGCTCGAAACGGTTGAGCAGTTCCGAGGAGAAGTGCTGGGCGTCACCGGCGGAGCCGCCGTTGCCGCAGGTGAGGATCTTGCCCTCGTTGAGCAGGGCATGAACCATCGCCTGGCTGGCTTGTTCGATGCTCGGAATCAGAACGTCCATGGCCTGCTGCTTGGTCTCAATGCTGGCCTGGAAGTGCTGGCGAATTCGGGATTGCATGTCCATCGGAAAGTGACCTTCAGTTGGCGGCCGTTTCAGGTATCGAAGGCGTTGCGGACCCAGTTCAGATCCGTAGGGAGATTGCTGTCGGCGCGGATAGCGATCACGTCGAAACGACAGGGATGCCTGCTCCAGCGCGACTCCTTTTGCAGGAAGTGCTCGGCTGCACTGACGAGCTTGGCGCGTTTGCGTGCGTCCACGCTCTCCAGTGCGCCGCCCCAGGCGTCGTAACGCCTGTAGCGCACTTCGACGAATACTACTGTATCGCCGTCGAGCATGACCAGATCGAGCTCTCCGCGGCGGCACGACCAGTTCTGCGCCAGCAGCCGCAGGCCCTGGCGTTGCAGGTGCTGGAGCGCTCTGGCTTCGGCGCTGCGGCCGCTGGCTTGGCGATCGGGGGCGTCGCTCAATATGTGTCGTCCGGAAGACGCTGGACGCGGCCATCGCGGAATTCGGCCCAGGGCAATTGGCGTTCGATGCGCTGCTGTGGATTCAGGTGCAGGCGGCCGGACAGACCGTCGATGCTGCTTTCCGGCAGCGCCTTCAACTGGCCCAGGTGAGGCGCCAGGCGATAGGCGTCGGCGCCCATGGCGTAAAGCCGGCCCAGGCTGCCGGAGGCTTGCGGCCACTGGCTGCTCACCTGCTGGCGGAGTGCGTTGCCGGTATCGAGCAGCCAGGGTGTCTCGCAGAAGCGGATGCCGTTCAGGTCCAGGTACTGCGTCTGATCGTTGTTGCCGGAATGGACGTGGGACGTCGCGTATACCGGGACGTCGCCGGCGTACTGGAATGTCAGTGTCGGTTTGATCTGCTGGGCCTGCTGCGGCGTGGCGGCGAGGAAGATGAAGTCTACGTCGGCGCGGCGCGAGGGCTGTGCCGCCACCTCGACGCCCAGTGCGCTCTGCAGGCGCTTGGCCCGCGCTTCGCTCTGGCGCAGCTGGAACAGGTCGGCGATCTGCTGCGCCAACTGCGCCGGCTGGTCGACCCGCTCGGCGGCGATCAGGGTGCCGCCCGCGGCCTGCCAGCTCTGGCGGAAGGCATCGAGCACGCGATCGCCCCACTCTCCGCGCGGCACCAGCGCCACGGCGCGGCGCATGCCGTCCTGCCAGGCGCGACGCGAGACTTCGCGGGCTTCATCCTCGGCGGCGAGGCCGAACTGGAACAGCTGCGGCGGGCCTGCCTGGGCAAGGTCGCTGTAGTTGAGCGCGAGGGTGGTCAGCGGCAGCTGCTGGCGTTCGCCGAGTTGCTTGACCAGCGGCTTCTCCACCGGGCCGATTACCAGCTGCACGCCATCGGCCTGCGCCTGGCGGTAAAACGCGTCCATGGAGGTCAGCTGCGCGCTGTCGTAGAAAGTCACCTGGGGCGGATTCTGCCCCGCCTGCTGGGCTTCGAACTGGGCTGCCAGGAAGCCATCGCGCAGCGCGCGCGCCACGGACGCCAGTTGGCCTTGCTGGGGCAGCAGCAGGGCGACCTTGGTCAGCGGCTGGTCGGCCAGTTGCTGCAGCTTGACCAGCGCCTCGGGCAGGTGCTGAGCCGCCGGGTGCTGCGGATGCTGGGCTTGCCAGGCGCTGATCGCGGCTTTCTGCTGCTGCAGCGTGCCGGCCGGCTTGGTGGCGCGGACCAGCGCCAGCCAGCCGTCGAGATCGGCGTCGGCGGTCGGTTGAAGTTGGTCGTCCGGCAGGCTGGAGACCAGCGTCCAGATCGCCTCGTGGTTGTCGCTGGCTTGTTGTCCCGACAATAGAGGAGCGATGAACACGCGCTCGCGCGCCGCAGCGAGTACCTGCCCGTCGGCCTGCAGCGCCTGGGCGCGGACCATCTGGGTGCGGACCTGTTGCTCCACCGGAAGCTCGCCCAGGCGCTGCAGGCTCGGATGCTCGAGGGCTTTGAGGGCCGACTTCGGCTGTCCGCGCGCCAAGGAGAGCTCGGCCGCCAGGGTGCTGGCGTAGATCTGCTGCGCCGGTTTGAGGTTCTCCAGCGAAACCTGATCGAGGATCTGCGCCGCGCGCTCGGGATTGTTCTGCCGGTACGCCAGGTCGGCTGCCGACAGCCTCAGCGAAGCGGCTTCTTCCGGCTTGGCGGAGCCTGCCTGCTGAAGGAGCTGTTCGATACTGGCCTGCGGTGTGCGTGGCAACTCGCCGAGGTTGGAAGTGGGCTGGCTGGCGCAGGCGGCCAGCAGGGCGGCGATGCAGAATGCGGAGAGCGGACGCAGGCAGGCAATCATGTAAGCGTTTCCGTTGCTCGTACGAGAGAGGGGCGAATTGTACCCAAGGGCTCCCGGTGGTGCGATGTCGGGTGCCTGAAACGGGCTACAATGCGCGCTTTTGCGCCAATGGCGAGGTGTGTTGTGACAACTTCCGCTGTCCGGGATTCCCAGTTCGGTACGCTCTATGTGGTCGCCACGCCGATCGGCAATCTGGATGACATCAGCGCCCGTGCGTTGGCCATCCTGCGTGACGTTGCGCTGATCGCGGCCGAGGACACCCGACATTCCGCGCGGCTGATGCAGCACTTCGGCATCTCCACACCGCTGGCGGCCTGTCACGAGCACAACGAGCGCGAGCATGGCGGGCGCTTTCTCGCGCGTTTGCAGGCCGGTGAGGACGTCGCGTTGATCTCCGACGCCGGAACGCCGCTGATTTCCGATCCGGGGTTCCACCTGGTGCGCCAGGTGCGTGCGGCGGGAATTGCCGTGGTGCCGGTGCCCGGCGCCTGCGCACTGATTGCCGGACTGTCCGCGGCGGGACTGCCGTCGGATCGCTTCATCTTCGAGGGTTTCCTGCCGGCCAAGGGGGCCGCCCGGCGCGCGCGCCTGGAGCAGGTCAAGGAAGAGTCGCGCACGCTGATCTTCTACGAGGCGCCGCACCGCATTCTCGAGTGTGTCGAGGACATGCGGGCGGTGTTCGGCGACGAGCGCCAGGCCGTGCTGGCGCGAGAGTTGACCAAGACCTTCGAGACCATCAAGGGGCTGCCGCTGGTCGAATTGCACGAGTGGATCGCGGCGGACAGCAACCAGCAGCGCGGCGAGTGCGTGGTGCTGGTTTCCGGATGGCAGGCGCCGGAAGGTGAGGACGCGGTGGGTGCGGAAGCCTTGCGGGTGCTCGATCTCCTGCTTGGCGAGCTGCCGCTCAAGCGCGCCGCGGCGCTGGCGGCGGAGATTACGGGCGTGCGCAAGAACCTGCTTTACCAGGTCGCGCTCGAGCGCCAGAAGTAAAACTGGGCTTGTTCGTTATCCGGCCTGCAGATACCCTTGCCGGCGGAGAGTCGATCGGACAGTCGCTGTTCCATATTGTTCCGCAATATGGGAGGGAGGAAAGTCCGGGCTCCATAGGGCGGAGTGCCAGGTAACGCCTGGGAGGCGTGAGCCTACGGAAAGTGCCACAGAAAATAACCGCCTAAGCGCTTCGGCGCCGGTAAGGGTGAAAAGGTGCGGTAAGAGCGCACCGCACGGCTGGCAACAGTCCGTGGCTAGGTAAACCCCACTCGGAGCAAGACCAAATAGGGTTCCATTGGCGTGGCCCGCGCTGGAACCGGGTAGGTTGCTAAAGGCGTGCAGTGATGTACGTCGTAGAGGAATGACTGTCCTCGACAGAACCCGGCTTACAGATCGACTCTCCACCTCTTTTTCTGCCGTATTCCCCGCCTGTCAGATCGCCGCAAGAGCCCACTCTTAATAAATCACTTTAAGTTTGAAGTTCAGGTTCTTGCACGTATTCGCTATTTAAGCCTTATCCCTCTTCCGGGGCTCGTCCCAACTCCGACTTCTTATCTCTAAATCACCGACACATAAGGGTTTTTACCTCTTTGCGTGCCTTGACGTTGGGGTGCGTGCATTTCTATAGTGTGCGGAAGTGGTACGAAGTGGCACGAAGTGGGTTATTTGGGCACGGAAAGCTAATTATTGGGGAAGCGCAACCTTGTTCCGCGGAGCTAACGCCATCAGTCTCGACGCCAAAGGGCGACTCGCGATGCCGAGCCGGTATCGTGACGAGCTCGTTTCGCGTTGCTCTGGCCAGCTCATCGTGACCATCGACGCCGTCGACCCCTGCCTCTGTGTCTACCCCCTTCCCGAATGGGAACTGATCGAAACCAAGCTGCGTGAACTGCCCTCCCTGCGTGAAGAGAACCGTCGCCTGCAGCGCCTGCTGATTGGTAACGCGGTGGATCTCGAGCTCGATGGCAGCGGTCGCTTCCTGGTTCCGCCGCGTCTGCGCGAGTACGCCAAGCTGGACAAGCGCGCGATGCTGGTGGGTCAGCTGAACAAATTTCAGCTGTGGGATGAGGACGCCTGGAACGCGGTCTCCGACGCCGATCTCGCCGCTCTCAAACAACCCGGCGCGCTGCCGGACGAACTGCGTGACCTGATCCTGTGAGCCTGATGACCAGCGACTTTCGCCATATCACCGTACTGCTGCACGAGGCCGTCGACAGCCTCGATGTTCGCGTGGGTGGCTGCTACATCGATGGCACCTTCGGGCGCGGCGGACACAGCCGGCTGATCCTGGAAAAACTCGACTCGAGCGGGCGTCTACTGGGCTTCGACAAGGACCCACTGGCGATCGCCACGGGACAAACGCTAGCGGCCGAAGACGGCCGCTTCGTCGTTGTACAACGCAGCTTTGCCGAAATGGGCGATGAGGTCCGGGCTCGCGGGCTGGACGGCAAGGTCGCCGGCATCCTGCTGGACCTCGGGGTTTCCTCGCCGCAACTGGACGACCCGGAGCGTGGTTTCAGCTTTCTGAACGACGGTCCGCTGGACATGCGCATGGACCCGAGCCGTGGCATCAGTGCGGCCCAGTTCATCGCCACCGCCAGCGATGAAGAAATCGCCCGCGTGTTCAAGGACTACGGCGAAGAGCGCTTCGCCAAGCGCATGGCGCGCGCCGTCGTGCAGCGTCGCGAACAGACGCCGTTCACCCGTACCGGGGACCTGGCTGCCGTGCTGACCGAGGCCAGCCCGGCCTGGGAGAAGGGCAAGAACCCGGCGACCCGTGCCTTCCAGGGCCTGCGCATCCATATCAACAACGAGCTCGGTGATCTCGAGCGCGGCCTCGACGCGGCGCTGGAAGCCCTCGAAGTTGGCGGCAAGCTGGTGGTGATCAGCTTCCATTCGCTCGAGGATCGCATCGTCAAGCAGTTCATGCGCAAGCACGCCAAGGGCGAAGCGGACAAACTGCCGCGCGACCTGCCGATCATTCCAAAGGCCTTCGAGCCGCGCCTGAAGCTGCTCGGCAAGCCGCAGTACGCTTCCGACGCCGAGACCAAGGCCAACCCGCGCTCGCGCAGCGCGGTGATGCGCGTCGCGGAGAAACTGCGATGAGCCGTTCGTTCTCCAAGCCGTTGCCGACCGGCAGCCTGCTGATGCTGATCCTGTTCATCGGCGTGCTGGTGTCGGCGATCGCGGTGTCCTACAGCGCGCACTGGAATCGCCTGCTGCTCAATTCGCTCTATGCCGAACTCAGCGTGCGCGACAAGGCGCAGGCCGAGTGGGGCCGCCTGATCCTCGAGCAAAGCACCTGGACGGCGCACAACCGTATCGAAACCCTGGCCACCGAACAGCTCAAGATGCGCGTTCCCCAGGCCGCTGAAATCCGTCTGGTGGCACCATGACCGGCCTCGAAGGCGCGCTCTATCCCTGGCGTTTCCGCCTGGTGCTGGCGCTGCTCGGCCTGATGGTGGCGGCCATCGTCTGGCGCATCGTCGACCTGCACGTGTTCGACCACGACTTCCTCCAGGGGCAGGGCGACGCGCGCAGCGTTCGTACCATGCCGATCCCGGCGCACCGCGGGCTGGTCACCGACCGCAACGGCGAGCCGCTGGCGGTCAGTACGCCGGTAACCACGCTGTGGGCCAACGGCAAGGAACTGCAGGCCGCGCGTGACCAGTGGCCGGCCCTCGCCGCGGCACTCGGCCAGGAGCCGAAGGCGTTCAGCGAGCGCCTGGCGCAGAGCGCCGACCGCGAATTCATGTACCTGGTGCGTGGCCTGACGCCCGAGCAGGGGCAGAGCGTGCTCGACCTCAAGGTGCCGGGCGTCTACTCCATCGAAGAATTCCGCCGCTTCTATCCGGCGGGCGAAGTCACCGCCCACGTGGTCGGCTTCACCGACGTGGATGATCGCGGTCGCGAGGGCGTCGAGTTGTCCTTCGATCAGTGGCTGGCCGGCGTACCGGGCAAGCGCCAGGTGCTCAAGGACCGCCGCGGCCACCTGATCCGCGATCTGCAGGTCACCCGCAACGCCAAGGCCGGCAAGGCGCTGTCGCTGTCCATCGATCTGCGTCTGCAGTACCTGGCGCACCGTGAGCTGCGCAACGCGCTGGTCGAGTTCGGCGCCAAGGCCGGCAGCCTGGTGATGGTCGACGTGAAGACAGGGGAAATCCTGGCCATGGTCAACCAGCCCACCTACAACCCAAACAACCGCCGCAACCTGCAGCCGGCCGCCATGCGCAACCGGGCGATGATCGACGTGTTCGAGCCCGGCTCGACGATGAAGCCGCTGTCGATGAGCGCCGCGTTGCAGAGCGGTCGCTGGAAGCCCAGCGACACCGTCGACGTCTGGCCGGGATCGCTGCAGATCGGTCGCTACACCATCAAGGACGTGTCGAAGACCGAGGGCCGCACCCTCGACCTGACCGGCATCCTGATCAACTCCAGCAACGTCGGCATGAGCAAGGTCGCCTTCGACATCGGCGGCGAAGCCATCCACGACATGATGCAGAAAGTCGGCTTCGGCCAGGACACCGGCCTCGGGTTCCCCGGCGAGCGCGTCGGCAACCTGCCCAGCCATCGCGACTGGAAACAGGCCGAGACCGCCACCCTGTCGTATGGCTATGGCCTGTCGGTGACGGCGATCCAGCTGGTCCACGCTTACGCCACGCTGGCCAACAACGGTCGCATCGTGCCGCTCTCGCTGGCCCGCGTCGACCGCACGCCGGACAGCGCCCAGGTAATCCCCGAGGACGTCGCCAAGACCATGCAGGGCATGCTCCAGCAGGTCATCGAGGCGCCGCGCGGCGTCTATCGCGCGCAGGTTCCGGGCTACCACGTCGCCGGCAAGAGCGGTACCGCGCGCAAGGCCTCGGTCGGCACCAAGGGCTACACCGAGAACGCCTACCGCTCGCTGTTCGCCGGCTTCGGCCCGATGAGCAACCCGCGCATCGCCATGGCCATCGTCATCGACGAACCGAGCAAGAGCGGCTACTTCGGTGGCCTGGTCTCCGCGCCCGTGTTCAGCCGTGTGATGTCCGGCGCGCTGCGCCTGATGAACATCGCACCGGACAACCTGTCGCCGCCCACCGAGGTGCAGGCCGCCGATGCGAAGACCGTCCAGGGAGGTCGCGGCTGATGACCATGCCCCTGAACAAGTTACTGCCCGAAAGCGGCCACCCCGCGATGATCCGCGAGCTGACCCTGGACAGCCGCACCGTGCGCGCCGGCGACCTGTTCCTCGCCGTGCCGGGCCTGAGCCAGGACGGTCGCATCCATATCGCCGACGCCATCGCCCGTGGGGCCGCCGCCGTCGCCTATGAAAGCGAAGGCGCGCCGGCACTGCCCGAGGGCGATGCGGTGCTGTTGCCGGTAAGAAACCTTTCCGCACAGCTCTCGGCCATCGCCGGGCGTTTCTACGGCGAGCCGAGCCGCGCGATGCGCCTGATCGGTGTCACCGGAACCAACGGCAAGACCAGCGTCAGCCAGTTGATCGCCCAGGCGCTTGATCGTCTCGGCGAGCGTTGCGGCATCGTCGGGACCCTCGGCAACGGGTTTCACCACGCCCTGGAAAGCGGTCGCCACACCACGCCCGATCCGGTTTCGGTACAGGCCACCCTGGCCAACCTGAAACAGGCCGGCGCCCGCGCCGTGGCGATGGAGGTTTCCTCCCACGGGCTGGACCAGGGGCGCGTGGCCGCGCTGGCCTTCGACATCGCGGTGTTCACCAACCTGTCCCGCGATCACCTCGACTACCACGGCACCATGCAGGCCTATGGCGCCGCCAAGGCGCGCCTGTTCGCCTGGCCGGGTCTGCGCTGCCGGGTGCTGAATCTGGACGACGCCTTCGGCCGCGAGCTGGCCGCACAGCGTGGCGAGTCGCGCCTGATCGGTTACAGCCTGGACGATGCGTCCGCCTACCTTTATTGCCGCCAGGCGCGTTTCAGCGACGAAGGCGTGCGCGCCGAGCTGGTGACGCCGCACGGCGAAGGCCTGCTGCGCAGTTCGCTGCTTGGCCGTTTCAATCTGAGCAACCTGCTCGCCGTGGTCGGCGCGCTGCTGGGCATGGACTACCCGCTGGACGAAATTCTCGCGGTGATGCCGCAGCTGCAAGGTCCGCTAGGGCGCATGCAGCGCCTGGGCGGCGGCTCGCAGCCGCTGTTGGTGGTGGACTACGCGCACACGCCGGATGCGCTGGAAAAAGTGCTCGAAGCGCTGCGTCCGCATGTGCAGGGCGAACTGCTCTGCCTGTTCGGCTGCGGCGGCGATCGCGACCGCGGCAAGCGCCCGCTGATGGCCTCGATCGCCGAGCGCCTGGCCGACCGCGTGGTGGTTACCGACGACAACCCGCGCAACGAAAGTCCGGCGGCGATCCTCGCCGATATCCGTGCCGGTTTCGACGCGCCGGATAACGCCGAATTCGTCGAAGGCCGCGGCGCCGCCATCGCTCGTCTGGTCGCCAGCGCCAGGCCCGGCGACGTAGTGCTGCTGGCCGGCAAGGGCCATGAGGATTACCAGGAGATCGCCGGCGCGTGCCAGCCGTTCTCCGACTTGCAGGAAGCCGCCGCTGCGCTGGCCGCCTGGGAGCAGAACCATGCTTAAGCCGCTTTTCCTGAGCGAAGTCGCCGCTGCGCTGAACGCCCGCCTCATCGGCGCCGACGTCAGCTTCGCCGCCGTCAGCAGCGACAGCCGCGCGATCCAGCCGGGGCAACTGTTCATCGCCTTGGTCGGACCGAACTTCGACGGCCACGATTACCTCGCGGAAGTCGCCGCCAAAGGCGCGGTCGCCGCCCTCGTGCAGCGCGAAGTGGCCAACGCGCCGCTGCCGCAACTGCAGGTGGCGGATACCCGGCTGGCGCTCGGTCGCCTCGGTGCGCTCAACCGCGATGCCTTCGGCGGCCAGGTCGCGGCAGTCACCGGTTCCAGCGGCAAGACCAGCGTCAAGGAGCTGCTCGCGGCGATCCTTCGCGTGCAGGGGCCGACCCTGGCCACCCGCGGCAACCTGAACAACGACCTCGGCGCACCGCTGACGCTGCTCGAACTGGGCGCAGAACACCAGGCGGCAGTGATCGAACTCGGCGCCTCGCGGCTGGGCGAAATCGCCTACACCGTCGGCCTGACCCGTCCGCGCGTGGCGATCATCAACAATGCCGGGCTGGCCCATGTCGGCGAGTTCGGCGGTCCGGACAAGATCGTCGAAGCCAAGGGCGAGATCCTCGAAGGTCTGCCAGCGGACGGCATCGCCGTGCTCAACCGCGACGACAAGGCGTTCGCCATCTGGACGGCGCGCGCTGCCGGACGCCGCGTCATCAGCTTCGCGCTGAACGATGCCGGCGCCGACTTCCATGCCGACGCGCTGGCGCGCGACGCGCGCGGTTGCCCGGCCTTCACGCTGCGCGGGCCGGCTGGCTCCGCGCGCGTCCAGCTCAACCTGCTTGGCCTGCATAACGTCGCCAACGCCCTGGCCGCCGCCGCCGCCGCGTACGCCCTGGAGGTTCCGCTGGCATCGATCGTCGCCGGCCTGCAGAGCGTGCAGCCGGTCAAGGGGCGCGCCGTGGCGCAGCTGGCACCGAACGGCGTGCGCGTGATCGACGACACCTACAACGCCAATCCGGCGTCGATGTTCGCCGCCATCGACATCCTCGCCGGTTTCGACGGGCGCAAGGTGCTGGCCCTGGGCGACATCGGCGAACTGGGCCAGTGGGCCGAGCAGGGCCACCGCGACGTCGGTGCCTACGCCGTCGGCAAGGTCGACGCGCTCTATGCGGTCGGTCCGAACATGGCCCACGCGGTCGCCGCGTTCGGCGCCGCGGGCCGGCATTTTCCGGATCAGGCCAGCCTGATCGAAGCGATCCGCGCCGAGCAGGCCGCGGACACCACCATTCTCATCAAGGGTTCGCGTAGCGCGGCGATGGAAAACGTCGTCCAGGCCCTGTGCGCAACGGAGGCACACTGATCATGCTGCTGCTGCTGGCGGAGTACCTGCAACAGTTCTACAAGGGATTCGCGGTATTCCAGTACCTGACCCTGCGCGGCATCCTGGGCGTGCTCACCGCGCTGTCGCTGGCGCTGTGCCTGGGGCCGTGGATGATCCGTACCCTGCAACTGCGCCAGATCGGCCAGGCGGTGCGCAACGACGGACCGCAGTCGCACCTGTCGAAGAAGGGCACGCCGACCATGGGCGGTGCGCTGATCCTCTCGGCCATCACCATCAGCACACTGCTCTGGGCCGACTTGTCGAACCGCTACGTGTGGACCGTGCTGCTGGTGACGCTGGCGTTCGGCGCCATCGGCTGGGTCGACGACTACCGCAAAGTGATCGAGAAGAACTCGCGCGGGCTGCCAAGCCGCTGGAAGTATTTCTGGCAGTCGGTTTTCGGCCTGAGCGCGGCGCTCTTCCTGTTCCTCACTGCAAAGGCGCCTGTCGAAACCACGCTGATCCTGCCGATGGTGAAGAGCGTCGGCATTCCGCTGGGCGCCGGTTTCGTCGTGCTGACCTATTTCGTCATCGTTGGCTCGAGCAACGCGGTCAACCTCACCGACGGCCTCGACGGCCTGGCGATCATGCCAACCGTGATGGTCGGCGGCGCGCTGGGCATTTTCTGCTACCTGTCGGGCAACACGAACTTCTCCGAGTACCTGCTGATTCCCTACGTCGCTGGTGCCGGCGAGCTGATCATCTTCTGCGGCGCGCTGATCGGCGCCGGCCTCGGTTTCCTCTGGTTCAACACCTATCCGGCGCAGGTCTTCATGGGCGACGTCGGCGCGTTGGCGCTGGGCGCCGCGCTCGGCACCATCGCCGTGATCGTCCGCCAGGAAGTGGTGCTGTTCATCATGGGCGGGGTGTTCGTCATGGAAACCCTGTCGGTGATCATCCAGGTCGCCTCCTTCAAGTTGACCGGCAAGCGCGTGTTCCGCATGGCACCCATCCACCACCACTTCGAACTCAAGGGCTGGCCCGAACCGCGCGTGATCGTGCGCTTCTGGATCATCACCGTGATCCTGGTGCTGGTTGGCCTCGCCACCCTGAAGCTGCGTTGAGGAACGAGATACCGATGAGCCTGATCGCTTCCGACCAATTCCGCATCGTTGTCGGCCTCGGCAAGAGCGGCATGTCCCTGGTGCGCTTCCTCGCGCGCCAGGGGGTGCCCTTCGCCGTCGCCGACACGCGCGCGAATCCGCCGGAGCTGGCGACCCTGCAGGCGGAGTATCCGCAGGTTCAGGTGCGCTGCGGCGAGCTCGACGTGGACTTCCTCTGCCGTGCCCAGGAGCTCTACGTGAGCCCCGGCCTGGCGCTGGCCACCCCGGCGCTGCAGGCGGCCAAGGCGCGTGGCGTGTCGCTGTCCGGCGATATCCAGCTGTTCGCCCGGCACGCCAAGGCGCCGATCGTGGCGATCACCGGCTCGAACGCCAAGAGCACCGTGACTACCCTGGTCGGCGAGATGGCCGCGGCGGCCGGCAAGCGCGTCGCCGTCGGCGGCAACCTCGGCCAGCCGGCGCTGGACCTGCTCGACGATGCGGTCGAGCTGTACGTCATCGAGTTGTCCAGCTTCCAGCTGGAAACCACCGAACAACTGAATGCCGAAGTGGCCACCTGCCTCAACGTCAGCGAAGACCACATGGACCGCTACAGCGGGCTGCCGGCCTATCACCTGGCCAAGCACCGGATCTTCCGTGGCGCACGTCAGGTGGTGGTGAACCGCGACGACGCGCTGTCGCGCCCGCTGGTGGCGGACGACCTGCCGCGCCTGACCTTCGGCCTGGGCAAACCGGACATCCGCGGTTTCGGCCTGATCGAGCATGACGGCGAGAAGTGGCTGGCGTTCCAGTTCGAGCCCCTGCTGCCGGCCAGTGCGCTGAAGATCCGCGGCGCGCACAACCAGTCCAACGCGCTGGCGGCCTTGGCCCTCGGCCATGCAGTCGGGCTGCCGATGGACAGCATGCTCGCGGCGCTGAAAGCCTTCGGCGGCCTGGCGCATCGCTGCCAGTGGGTCGGGGAGCGCGCCGCGGTGAACTACTACGACGATTCCAAGGCGACCAACGTCGGCGCCGCCCTGGCGGCCATCGAAGGCCTGGGCGCGGACATCGGCGGCAAGCTGGTGCTGATCGCCGGTGGCGACGGCAAGGGTGCCGATTTCTCGGCGCTGCGCGCGCCGGTGCAACGTTTCTGCCGCGCGGTGGTGCTGCTCGGTCGCGACGCCGAACGCCTCGGCGCCGCGCTGGGCGAAGGTGTGCCGCAGGTACGTGTGGCGAGTCTCGACGAGGCGGTGCGGCGCAGCGCCGAACTGGCCCTGCCGGGTGACGCCGTGCTGCTGTCGCCGGCCTGCGCCAGCCTCGACATGTTCAAGAATTTCGAAGAGCGCGGACGCCTGTTCGCCCAGGCCGTGGGAGGGCTGAGCCAATGAGCCAGGCACTCTTCGGCTTCCTTCGCCCGTACCCGTCGCCGCTGGCCGGCCGCCGCGGCATGGACATGGATTTCCCGCTGCTCGCCGGTTGCCTGGCGCTGCTCGGCCTCGGCCTGGTGATGATCACCTCGGCGTCCTCGGAAGTCGCCGCGGCGTCCTCCGGCAACCCGCTCTATCACATGATCCGCCACCTGGTTTACCTCGGCATCGGCTTCGTCGCCTGCGCGGTGGTGATGATGATTCCGCTGGCCACCTGGCAGCGCCT
>NZ_DJTK01000035.1:194978-207127 GCF_002438225.1 Pseudomonas sp. UBA6310
TTCGGCATGTTCAACGTGCAGCCCTCGGAAATCGCCAAGATGTTCGTGGTGATCTACCTCGCCGGTTATCTGGTGCGGCGCCAGGAAGAGGTCCGCGAGAGCTGGATGGGCTTCTTCAAGCCGTTCATCGTGCTGCTGCCGATGGCCGGCCTGCTGCTGCTGGAACCCGACTTCGGCGCCACCGTGGTGATGATGGGCGCGGCGGCGGGGATGCTCTTCCTCGGCGGCGTCGGGCTGTTCCGCTTCGGCCTGATGGTCGCGCTGGCGGTGGGTGCGGTGTTCGTCCTGGTGCAGGCGCAGCCTTACCGGATGGCGCGCCTGGTCACCTTCACCGACCCCTGGGCCGACCAGTTTGGCTCCGGCTACCAGCTGACCCAGGCGCTGATCGCCTTCGGCCGCGGCGAGTGGTTCGGTGTCGGTCTGGGCAACAGCATCCAGAAGCAGTTCTACCTGCCCGAAGCGCACACCGACTTCGTCTTCTCGGTGCTCGCCGAGGAACTCGGCCTGGTCGGTGCGCTGGCGACCGTCGCGCTGTTCTGCTTCGTCAGCGCCCGTGCGCTGTACATCGGCCTGTGGGCGGAGAAGGCCAAGCAGTTCTTCGCCGCCTATGTCGCCTACGGCCTGGCGTTCCTCTGGATCGGTCAGTTCCTGATCAACATCGGGGTGAACGTCGGCCTGCTGCCGACCAAGGGCCTGACCCTGCCGTTCCTCAGCTATGGCGGCAGCTCGCTGGTGATCTGCTGCGTCAGCCTCGGCCTGCTGCTGCGTATCGAGTGGGAGCGGCGCAGCCTGCTCGGCAGCGAGGAAACGGAGTTTTCCGAAGCGGATTTCGCCGAGGAGGAGCCACTGCATGGCCGCTAACGTATTGATCATGGCCGGCGGCACCGGCGGACACGTATTCCCCGCGCTGGCCTGCGCCCGCGAATTCCAGGCGCGCGGCTTTGCCGTGCACTGGCTCGGCACGCCCAATGGCATCGAGAACGAACTAGTGCCACAGGCCGGCTTGCCGCTGCACCTGATCCAGGTCAGCGGCCTGCGCGGCAAGGGATTCGCCTCGCTGCTCAAGGCCCCGCTGCAAGTGCTGCGTGCGCTGTGGCAGGCGCGCAAGGTGGTTCGCCAACTGAACCCGGTGTGCGTGCTCGGCCTTGGCGGCTACGTCACCGGGCCCGGCGGCCTCGCCGCGCGGTTGGCCGGCTCGCCGCTGATCATCCACGAACAGAACGCCGTCGCCGGAACCGCCAATCGCCTGCTGGCGCCGCTCGCCGTGCGCATCTGCGAGGCCTTTCCGAACACCTTCGGCAGCTCCGCCAAACGCCGTACCACCGGTAATCCGGTGCGCGACGAACTGTTCCTGGAAACCCCGCGCGATGCGCTGGCCCGCCGCAAGCCACGCCTGCTGGTGCTCGGCGGCAGCCTCGGCGCAGAGCCGCTGAACAAGCTGTTGCCCGAGTCGCTGGGTTCGGTCGCCGCCGAGCTGCGCCCGGAAGTCTTCCATCAGGCCGGCAAACGCCATGCCGACGTCACCCTCGAGCGCTATCGCGCGGCTGGTGTCGACGCGCAGGTCGCGCCGTTCATCGCCGACATGGCCCGCGCCTACGCCTGGGCCGATCTGGTGATCTGCCGCGCCGGTGCGCTGACCGTCAGCGAACTCGCCGCCGCAGGGCTTCCGGCGTTCCTGATCCCGCTGCCGCACGCGATCGACGACCACCAGAGCCGTAATGCCGACTATCTGGCGAGGGAGGGCGCTGCCGTCCTTTTGCCGCAAGCTACGACCGACGCGGCGAAGCTCGCCGCGCAGCTGACCGAGGTTTTGATGCAACCCGAGAAACTCGAGGCGATGGGCGCGATCGCCCGGCGCCTGGCCAAACCCGATGCCACCCGTGCCGTGGTGGATATCTGCCTGGAGGTGGCCCGTGGCTAAGTCCCCCGCAGCGGTCAAGGCCGAAGTCCGGCGCATGCGCCGCATCCGTCGCGTGCACTTCGTCGGTATCGGTGGCGCCGGCATGTGCGGCATCGCCGAAGTGCTGCTCAACCTCGGCTACGAAGTCTCCGGCTCCGACCTCAGGGCCTCGGCCGTCACCGAGCGCCTGCAGAGCTTCGGTGCCGAGATCTTCCTCGGCCACCAGGCGGGCAACGTGACGGGCGCCGATGTGCTGGTGGTTTCCAGCGCGGTGAACACCAGCAACCCGGAGGTCGCGCTGGCCCTGGAGCAGCGTATCCCGGTGGTGCCGCGCGCGGAAATGCTCGCCGAACTGATGCGCTATCGCCATGGCATCGCGGTCGCCGGCACCCACGGCAAGACCACCACCACCAGCCTGCTGGCCTCGGTGTTCGCCGCCGCGGGTCTCGATCCGACCTTCGTCATCGGTGGTCGCCTGAACGCCGCCGGCACCAATGCCCAGCTCGGCAGCAGCCGCTACCTGATCGCCGAGGCCGACGAGAGCGACGCCAGCTTCCTGCACCTGCAGCCGATGGTCGCGGTGGTCACCAACATCGACGCCGACCACATGGCGACCTACGAAGGCGACTTCAACAAGCTGAAGAAGACCTTCGTCGAGTTCCTCCACAACCTGCCGTTCTACGGCCTCGCCGTGGTCTGCAACGACGACCCGGTGGTGCGCGAAATCCTCCCGCAGATCGCCCGTCCGACCGTGACCTACGGCTTCGGCGAGGCGGCCGACGTGCGTGCGATCGACGTTCGCCAGGAAGGCATGCGCACCCATTTCACCGTGCTGCGTCCGGATCACGAACCGCTGGCCGTGTCGGTGAACATGCCCGGCAAGCACAACGTGCTCAACGCCCTGGCGACCATCGCCATCGCCGCTGACGAGGGTATCGACGACGACGCCATCGTGCGCGGACTGGCCGACTTCCAGGGCGTCGGCCGGCGCTTCCAGGTCTACGGCGAACTGCCGGTGGACGGCGGCAGCGTGATGCTGGTGGACGACTACGGCCACCACCCGCGCGAAGTCGCCGCGGTGATCGCCGCGGTACGCGACGGCTGGCCCGAGCGACGTTTAGTGATGGTCTATCAGCCACACCGCTATACCCGCACTCGCGACCTCTACGACGACTTCGTCCAGGTGCTGGGCGACGCCAATGTCCTGTTGCTGATGGAAATCTACCCTGCCGGCGAAGAGCCGATTCCCGGTGCCGATGCGCGCAACCTGTGCCACAGCATCCGCCAGCGCGGGCGTCTGGACCCGATCTACATCGAGCGCGGTGCCGAGCTGGCGCCGCTGGTCAAGCCGCTGCTGCGCGCCGGCGACATCCTGCTGTGCCAGGGTGCCGGCGACATCGGCGGGTTGGCCCCGCAACTGCTGAAAAGCCCCCTGTTCGCCGCCGAGAGGACCTCGAAATGAGTCGCGTCGATCCCAAAGCCTTCGGTCGTGTCGCCGTGTTGTTCGGCGGCGTGAGCGCAGAGCGGGAGGTGTCGTTGAAATCCGGGGCAATGGTGCTCGGCGCCTTGCAGGCGGCTGGTGTCGATGCCTTCGGCATCGATGTCGGCGCCGATTTCGTGCAGCGCCTGGCGCAGGAAAAGATCGACCGTGCCTTCATCATCCTGCACGGCCGCGGCGGCGAAGATGGCGCCATGCAGGGCCTGCTGGAGTGCGCCGGAATCCCCTATACCGGCAGCGGCATCCTCGCCTCCGCGCTGGCGATGGACAAGCTGCGCACCAAGCAAGTGTGGACCAGCCTCGGCCTGCCGACGCCGCATCACGCGATTTTGCGCGACGAATCCGACTGCCGGTCGGCGGCGAAGGAACTGGGCTTCCCTTTGATCGTCAAACCCGCGCATGAAGGTTCAAGTATCGGCATGGCCAAGGTGAACGACATCGATGCATTGATCGATGCCTGGCAGGCCGCCAAACAGTTCGATTCGCAGGTTCTCGTCGAACAGTGGATCCACGGTCCGGAGTTCACCATCGCCGTGTTGCGCGGTGAGGTTCTGCCGCCGATCGCCCTCGGCACCCCGCATTCTTTCTACGACTACGACGCCAAGTACCTGGCGTCCGACACCCAGTACCGGATTCCCTGCGGCCTCGACGCGGCCAAGGAAGAGGAGCTCAAGAGCCTCACCGCGAAAGCCTGCGAAGCCGTCGGCACCCAGGGTTGGGCGCGCGTCGACGTGATGCAGGACGAGGATGGCCAGTTCTGGCTGCTCGAAGTGAACACCGCTCCCGGCATGACCGACCACAGCCTGGTTCCGATGGCCGCCCGCGCGGCCGGCCTGGATTTCCAGCAACTGGTGCTGTCGATCCTCGCCGACAGCTTCGAGGCGAGGTACTGACATGCACGGCGTCCTGCTGCGTCATCCCCATCAGCCCATCGGTCGCGCGCCTCTTCGCGGCAAGGCGCCGCCGCGTGGCGCCAGCCGGATGGTCGCCAAGCAGCCGCTGTCCGAACGCCTGCCGAAGCCGAACTTCAGCCTGGTCAAGCGCCTCGGCTGGCCGTTGCTGCTGATCGGCCTGGGCTTCGGTGCCTACGAGCTGTCGCAGAAACTGCTGCCTTACGCCGACCGGCCGATCGCCAAGATCAGCGTCGAAGGCGACCTCAGCTACATCAGCCAGCAGGCCGTGCAACAGCGCATCGCGCCGTTCATTTCGGCGAGCTTCTTCACCGTCGATCTCGCCGGTATGCGTGGCGAACTGGAGCGCATGCCCTGGATCGCCCACGCCGAAGTGCGCCGCGTCTGGCCGGATCAGGTGCTGGTGCGCCTGGACGAGCAACTGCCGATCGCCCGCTGGGGCGAGGGCGCCTTGCTGAACAACGCCGGTGAGGCTTTCGAGCCACGCGAACTGGCCAACTACGAACACCTGCCGCAGTTGTCCGGGCCGCAGCGCGCCCAGCAGCAGGTCATGCAGCAGTACCAGGTGATCAGCCAGCTGCTGCGTCCGCTGGGCTTCTCGGTGCAGCGCCTGGAACTGCGCGAGCGCGGCAGCTGGTTCGTCTCCATGGCCGTGAACGACGGCGGCGAGCACATCGAGCTGTTCGTGGGCCGCGATAACATGGTTGAAAAAATACGTCGCTTCACCGCCATCTACGAGAAGGCGCTGAAGCCGGAACTAGCGAACATCAAGAGCATCGACCTGCGTTACTCCAACGGCCTTGCCGTGGCGTGGCGCGAGCCGGCGCCGGACACGGCGGCAGCAGCCAAGCCGGTCGTGAATTGAGGAGAAGACAATAGCCATGGCAAGCGTGCAAAGCGGCAAGATGATCGTCGGCCTCGACATCGGTACCTCCAAGGTGGTGGCGCTGGTGGGTGAGGTGTCGGCCGATGGCCAGCTGGAAATCGTCGGCATCGGTACGCATCCGTCGCGCGGCCTGAAGAAAGGCGTCGTGGTGAACATCGAGTCCACCGTGCAATCGATCCAGCGGGCCATCGAAGAAGCCCAGCTGATGGCCGGTTGTCGCATCCACTCGGCCTTCGTCGGCGTCGCCGGCAGCCACATTCGCAGCCTGAATTCCCACGGCATCGTCGCCATCCGCGATCGTGAGGTCAGCCCTGCGGACCTGGAGCGCGTGCTCGATGCCGCCCAGGCCGTGGCGATCCCCGCCGACCAGCGCGTGCTGCACACGCTGCCGCAGGACTACGTGATCGACAACCAGGAAGGCGTGCGCGAGCCGCTGGGCATGTCCGGCGTGCGCCTGGAAGCCAAAGTGCACGTGGTGACCTGTGCGGTGAACGCGGCGCAGAACATCGAGAAGTGCGTGCGTCGCTGCGGTCTTGAGGTCGACGACATCATCCTCGAGCAACTGGCCTCGGCCTACTCGGTGCTCACCGACGACGAGAAGGAACTGGGCGTCTGCCTGGTCGACATCGGCGGCGGCACCACCGACATGGCCATCTTTACCGAAGGCGCGATCCGCCACACCGCGGTGATCCCGATCGCCGGCGACCAGGTCACCAACGACATCGCGATGGCGTTGCGCACGCCGACGCAGTATGCCGAGGAGATCAAGATTCGATATGCTTGTGCCCTGGCCAAACTGGCTGGCGCCGGTGAGACCATCAAGGTCCCCAGCGTGGGCGACCGCCCACCCCGGGAACTCTCCCGACAAGCTTTGGCCGAAGTGGTCGAACCCCGTTATGACGAGCTTTTCACCTTGATCCAGGCCGAGCTGCGACGCAGTGGTTACGAGGACTTGATCCCCGCAGGGATCGTTCTGACCGGCGGCACGGCGAAGATGGAAGGCGCGGTCGAACTGGCCGAGGAAATCTTCCACATGCCGGTAAGGCTGGGTGTTCCGCACACCGTCAAGGGCCTCGCGGACGTCGTCCGCAACCCCATCTATTCCACAGGCGTGGGCCTGCTGCTTTACGGTCTGCAAAAGCAGAACGACGGCATTTCCATGTCCAGCGTCGGTAACTACGGCGAAGAAACCAAGACACCTGTTCTGGAGCGGCTCAAGCGCTGGGTCCAGGGCAATTTCTGAAATTAAGTGTGCTGTTGGCAATACAACTAGAAAATGAAAGGAGAGGGGACCATGTTCGAGCTCGTAGACAACATCCCGCAAAGCGCAGTAATCAAGGTCATCGGTGTCGGTGGCGGCGGCGGTAACGCCGTCAATCACATGGCGAAGAACAACATCGAAGGCGTCGAGTTCATCTGCGCCAACACCGACGCACAGGCGCTGAAGAACATTTCCGCGCGCACCGTGCTGCAACTCGGCCCAGGCGTGACCAAGGGTCTCGGCGCGGGCGCCAACCCGGAAGTCGGCCGTCAAGCCGCGATGGAAGACCGCGAACGCATCGCCGAAGTGCTGCAGGGCACCGACATGGTGTTCATCACCACCGGCATGGGCGGCGGTACCGGTACCGGCGCCGCTCCGGTGATCGCCCAGGTCGCCAAGGAAATGGGCATCCTCACCGTGGCCGTGGTCACGCGTCCGTTCCCGTTCGAAGGTCGCAAGCGCATGCAGATTGCCGACGAAGGCATCCGCGCGCTGTCCGACAGCGTCGACTCGCTGATCACCATCCCCAACGAGAAGCTGCTGACCATCCTCGGCAAGGACGCCAGCCTGCTGTCCGCCTTCGCCAAGGCCGATGACGTGCTGTCCGGCGCCGTCCGCGGTATCTCCGACATCATCAAGCGTCCCGGCATGATCAACGTCGACTTCGCCGACGTGAAAACCGTGATGAGCGAGATGGGCATGGCGATGATGGGCACCGGTTGCGCTAGCGGCCCGAACCGCGCTCGTGAAGCCACCGAAGCGGCGATCCGCAACCCGCTGCTGGAAGACGTCAACCTCCAGGGCGCCCGCGGCATCCTGGTCAACATCACCGCCGGTCCCGACCTCTCGCTGGGTGAGTACTCCGACGTCGGTAACATCATCGAGCAGTTCTCGTCCGAACACGCCACCGTCAAGGTCGGTACCGTCATCGATCCGGACATGCGCGACGAGCTGCACGTCACCGTGGTCGCGACCGGTCTGGGCGCGAAGATCGAGAAGCCGGTCAAGGTCATCGACAACACCGTGCAGCCCGCTGCAGCCGCTGCCCAGCCCGCTCCGGCGCGCCAGGAAACCGCCGTCAACTACCGCGATCTGGATCGTCCTACCGTCATGCGGCAGAACCACGGCAGCGCCACCGCCGCCAAGCTGAACCCGCACGACGACCTGGATTATCTGGATATTCCGGCGTTCCTGCGTCGCCAGGCTGATTAATGGAATGTATCAGGCGCATTGTGGTGATTGGTGTTCAGCAAAGGCCGGTTCTGCTAACATTCCCGGCCATTGTTGACAACAATTCTCGATAGCGCAAAAGCGGCCAAAGCCATGATCAAACAACGCACCCTGAAGAACACCATCCGTGCCACGGGCGTCGGCTTGCACTCCGGGGAAAAGGTTTACCTGACCCTGAAACCGGCCCCTGTGGATACCGGAATCGTGTTCTGTCGCACCGATCTCAACCCGACCGTGGAAATCCCCGCACGGGCCGAGAACGTGGGCGAAACCACCATGTCGACCACCCTGTTCAAGGGTGAGACCAAGGTGGACACCGTGGAGCACCTGCTTTCGGCCATGGCCGGCCTGGGCATCGATAACGCCTATGTGGAACTGTCCGCTTCGGAAGTTCCGATCATGGACGGCAGCGCCGGTCCGTTCGTGTTCCTGATCCAGTCCGCGGGGCTGCAGGAACAGGAAGCGGCGAAGAAATTCATCCGCATCAAACGTGAAGTAACCGTGGAAGAAGGCGACAAGCGCGCCACCTTCGTGCCCTTCGACGGGTTCAAGGTGAGTTTCGAGATCGACTTCGACCATCCGGTATTCCGTAACCGCACCCAGACCGCGAGCGTGGATTTTTCCAGCACCTCCTTCGTCAAGGAAGTCAGTCGGGCGCGGACATTCGGCTTCATGCGTGACATCGAGTACCTGCGTTCGCAGAACCTGGCACTCGGCGGCAGCGTGGAAAACGCCATCGTGGTCGACGAGAACCGCGTGCTGAACGAAGACGGCCTGCGTTACGAGGACGAGTTCGTCAAACACAAGATTCTCGATGCCATCGGCGATCTCTACCTGCTGGGCAACAGCCTGATTGGCGAGTTTCAAGGCTTCAAATCGGGTCATGCACTGAACAACCTCCTGCTGCGCACGCTGATCGCGCAAAAGGATGCCTGGGAAGTGGTGACGTTCGAAGACGCCCAGAGCGCGCCGATTTCCTACATGCGTCCCGTCGCGGCGGTGTAGGGCAACACTCTCCCTTTCGTTTTTCTTGAGGCCACCTTCGGGTGGCCTTTTTTTATCCGGGGTTCCGGCGGGAAGATGCTGTCGCAGCGCGTCGGCCGACGCGTGCGGCGCTGCGCTCAGAGGGCGCCGAAGACCTTCTTCGCCAGGCTGGTGGCGGCGGCTGCGGGGTTGTCGCGGATGCTGGCTTCCTGCTTGGCGATCATCTCGAACAGGCCGTTGAGCGCCTGCTCGGTGACATAGCTTTCGATGTTGGCGCTCTTCGCGTCGACCACGCCGAAGGCGGCGGCCTGTCCGGCGAAGCTGTTGTACTGCTTGGCCAGGCCGACCTGGTCGGTGGCCTGCTTGACGATGGGCAGGAACTTGGCGCGGATCTGCTCGCGGCTGGTCTTGTCCAGGTAGGTCGTCGCCGAGTCCTTCGGGCCGGCGAGGATGCTCTTGGCGTCGGTCACGGTCATCTTCTTCACCGCATCCACCAGCAGCGCCTGGGCTTGCGGCACGGCGGCCTCGGCGGCCTTGTTCATGCTGGTTTCGAGCGCGTCGACCTGGGCGCCCATGCCCATCATCTTCATGGTCTTGGCGGCCTTGCCGAGCTTGCCCGGCAGCTCGATGCGCACCTCATCGTTGTTGCTGAAACCGCCCGGCTTGCCGAGCTGCTGCACGGCGACCTTGGCGCCCTGGGCGAGGGCGTCCTTGAGTCCGCCGCTGGCATCGGTCTGCGACAGGTCGGAGAGCGAGAGGGCGAGCACCTGGCTGGACAGGACCAGGCCGGCGAGCAGGGTAGTCAGGCGGAACATGGCGACATCCTTCTGGTGGGGTGGAGGGAAGCATAGCCCGGAACGCCTGCGGCGGGCCGGGCTGCGGGATCAGGCGATGCCCGCTTCTTCGTTGCGGTCCTGAGCGACCTGGCGGATCGACAGGCGGATTTCCGGCGGTAGTACCCGTTTCGCGGCGCCTTCTACCAGTTCCCCGAGCATCGGGTGGTGGCTGAGCTTGCCGGCGTCGTCCTTGCGCAGGACGCCCTGGTCGAGCAACGACTGGATGAAGTGGCGGAACAGGCTCTTGTCGAAGAACTCCGGCGCGTTCAGCCCGTGCAGGATCGACAGGCGCTGGGCCATGACCGTGCAGAGGTTCTCCAGCTCTTCGGCCGACAGGGTGTTCTGCGGGTGGTTGAGCAGCAGGGCGATGGCCATGTAGAAGCGCTGCAGGGTCTGCATGATGGCGCGCGCCAGCAGCGTCAGCAGGACGAAGTGCCGCGAACTCGGCGCAGGACGCACGTAGACGTCCTCTTCCCGACGCAGCAGGCCCTGTTCGACGAAGGCGCCCAGCCATTCTTCCACCACGGCGTCCAGCTGCTCCGGCGTGTAGCGGATGAACAGCTCCGATTGCAGGTACGGATAGAGCGCGTGGGTAAAACGCAGGATCTGCTCGCGGTTCATCCGCGGGCTGCTCTGGAAGAAGCTGGCGAGCAGCGCCGGCAAGGCGAAGATGTGCAGGACGTTGTTGCGGTAGTAGGTCATCAGGACGGCATTCTGCTCGTCCAGATAGAGGATCTTGCCCAGCGCGTCCTTCTGCTCGGCGAGCAGCTGCATGCCCTGCACGTACTCGATGAGGCTGTTGCCGTCGCCCTCCGGCAGCGTGGTGTGCTCGGAGTAGGGCACCCGCCGCAGCAGCGCCAGGTACATGTCGAGGATGCGCGCCAGGCCGCGTTCGTCCAGCGCCAGCTTGGTGGTAGAGAGCATCGCCAGCGCCACCAGGTTGACCGGGTTCACCGCCGCCGCTTCGTTCAGATGCCGCGCGACCCGCTCGGAAAGCGCGTGGGTGGCGTCGTTGAGCCAGTCCGGGCGGTAGTCCGGCCCCAGCTCCTGCTGGCGCCAGTCCGGCTGCTGCTGGTCGAGGAACTCAGCCAGGCGGATCGGCTCCCCGAAATTGACCCAGACGCTGCCGAAACGCTGCTTGAGCGCGCCGATGACCTTGAAGATGTCGAAGATCGATTCCTTCTTCTTGGTCGCGCCGCGCAGCTCGCCCAGGTAGGTGCGGCCTTCGAGGACACGCTCGTAGCCGATGTAGACCGGCACGAAGAGGATCGGCAGGCGGTGCGTGCGCAGGAAGCTGCGCAGGGTGATGGCGAGCATCCCGGTTCGCGGCTGCAGCATGCGCCCGGTCCGCGAACGGCCGCCCTCGACGAAGTATTCGACCGGGAAACCCTTGCTGAACAGTGTGTGCAGGTATTCGTTGAACACCGCGGTGTAGAGCGGGTTGCCCTTGAAGGTGCGGCGCATGAAGAACGCCCCGCCGCGGCGCAGCAGGCCGCCGATCAGCGGCATGTTCAGGTTGATCCCGGCGGCGATGTGCGGCGGCGTCAGGCCGTTGCGGAACAGCAGGTAGGAGAGCAACAGGTAGTCGATGTGACTGCGGTGGCAGGGCACGTAGATCACCTCGTGACCGTTGACCACCTCCTGCACGCGCTCGATGTGATGGACCTTGATGCCGTCGTAGATCTTGTTCCAGAACCACGACAGGATGATCTCGAGGAAGCGGATCGCACTGTAGGTGTAGTCCGAGGCGATCTCGTTACCGTACTTCAGCGCCTGCGCTTCGGCGCGCTCGATGGAAATCTTCTCGCGCTCGGCCTCGTCGAGAATCGCCTGGCGGACCTGCGGGCCGTGCACCAGGCCTTTCACCAGGTTGCGTCGGTGCGACACGTCCGGGCCGATCACCGCGGCTTTCTGGTTGCGGAAGTGCACGCGCAGGATGCGGTGAACCATGCGCAGCGTGCGCTCGCTGCCCTTGTCCTGCGCGACCAGTTCGCGCAGGTGGATGGGCGCGGCGAACTGCACGCTGGTCTTGCGTCCGAGGGCGAGGATGCTCACCAGCTTGCGCAGGCGCCCGGTGACCGCCCAACTGTCGGCGAACAGCAGTTTCCACGGGCTGGTCTCGCGATCGGGCGACTGCCCCCAGAACACGCTCACCGGAATGATCTGGACGTCCTCGGCGGCGTTGTGGCCGATGGCGTTGACCAGCCGCACCAGCGTCGGGGAGGCGACGCGCTTGTCCTGGCGGCCGAGCCAGTCGGGCTCCGGCATCAGGTAGAAGAACGCCGCCGGCTCGAGCAGTTCGCCTACCGCTACCGGCAACACCGGACGCGGCAGACCGACCTTGACGCACTCGTGGTCCACCACGGCGAGGTCGCTGATCGACGCCTGGCGCAGCGCGTAGACCACCGGCTTGCCGCGATCGAGCTTGAGCGGAAAGGCCGACTGGTTGATGGTTTCCGAGCGAACCCAGAGGTAGAGCAGGCGACGCAGGGTGCCAAAGATCAGGCGGCGAAAGGGGGAGCGGGTCATACAGGTCTTACGGTTGCAGGGCTTCGGCCCGGGGCGGCTAGTGTGACGTATCCGCCGCTGCCCGGCAAAAGCGCGGGCCTCGGGGATGAGGCGTCGGTCGCTGCGCGTCGCTGA